>JAGHYO010000108.1 GCA_017743605.1 Thermoflexus sp.
TAGGGCCAGTTGAGACAGTGGTCAAGGGACACCAGGACGGAATATCGTGCTTAGGGTTTGCGGCGGGCCTGGAGGGCCCGTTGGATTTCCCGCGCGCATCCCTCGGCATCTTTCCGAATTGTCCGCCCCCAGAAGGTCAAGACCAGCCAGCCCATGAGCTGAAGGCGGTTGCGCTTCCGAGCGTCGAGCTCAAGGGTTTCCGGCCCCCCATGATAGGCGTACCCATCGCAGTAAACCGCCACCTTCAGTTCAGGCCAAGCGAAATCCGGAACGGTCAACAGCCGGCCTTCCTCGTCCTCTATCTCGAAATCCCGTTGGAACCCGCCGATGCCCAGCCGCTCCAGGGCAGTCCGAAGCAGCTCCTCGATCTCCCCCTTCGGGTAACGGTCCCGGGTCCGCGCCTCCAGCATCTCCGCAAGCATCCGGCGGCTCTCCCCATAGGAGACCGGCTGGGGCGTGACGGGATCCAGGCTCGCCAGCTCCAGCAGGATGTCGCGCACGAGGTTCTTATCAAAGAGCGCATGCCATGCCTGGTTGCGATAGTGCTTGAGGCAGAGATAGCAGGCCCTGGCGCAGTCGTGCCCGTAGAGCGCCTCCTGCGCCGCCCGGGCTACCTCGGGAAGACGCTCCGCCATCTCCTCCAGGTAGCCCGCCCCGCCGGGCACCGTCTCGTAGAAGACGATTTGCTCCATCGGGTCGCCAGAGACCGGCCTTCGGACGAAAACGCCCAGCTCCTCCGGCTCCAGTTGCAGCAGCCGCCCGGCTCCGGCGCGCAGGGCTTCGGCGAGCGTCACGACGGTCGGGGATAGGGCGCGGCGTCCCACCGGTCCGATGTCCCCTCGCCCGAGCAGGCTCAGGACCAGACAGTCCGCCTGAAAGCGATGGGCCAGGATCAGGGGGGCCAGCTCCCCGCGGCATAAGCGGCGGTGATGCTCCTCCCACTGGCGAACCTGCTTTTCGTGGGCCGGGTCTGCCGGATCATAAGGTAGGTGACGGCCGCAGTCCAGGCAAAGCCGGAACCGTCGGCCTTCCGCCGTCCTTCCCTCCAGGGGACCCCAGTTCGTGATCAGGATCTCGGCAAGGCTCAACAGCTCAACGGGATGCAATGGATAAGGATACAGACAGCACTGAAGCGCCGATCCCGCAATCAAGTACTCGCGCCGATCGAAGACCAGCCGTTGACGTGTCTCTTCCTCTGAGGTGATGCGCAGGTTCTCCTCAGCCTCGAAATCCTCCACGAAGACAACGTGGTGGGCCTCCTTTAAAGTCGCGCCGCAGCGCGGGCAGGCATTCCGCCCGCTTTCCACCGCCTCGTCGCACTGGAAGCAGAAGTGGAAAGCCTCCAGACGCCCGGCGGCCTCGGCGTCGGTTCGTGCCAGACCCGCCTTGCCGGGACCTCCGGGGTAAAGCACCCGAATGGAGCGCAGCTTGCGCCCGTTGGCGTAGACGAAATTGCCCGGGGCGAACTCCTCGATGGCAATGGCCGCCTCCCGGTAGATGGTGGGGGTATCGGGCACACCCGGGTCGAGGCTAAAAGTGTCCAGCGGGAACTGATAGGCAGGAAGAACTTGCTGGGTCGCCAGGTAGTTCAGGATGTAAGCTCGCTCGGGGTCCTGAGTGATCTCCCGATAGGCTCGCTGGCGCGCCATGGCTTTCCTCATCGCGTCGCGATCAGCGCCCAGGGCCGAGAACTGTTGGTATTCCCGGTCCAGCTGCTCCACCCGCTGCCACCAGCGCTCCAGGGCCCTTGCGAGCTCCTCGGCGAAACCATCCACCAGCGCCCGGACCTCCTCCTCGCCATAGCGGGCCAACAGGCCGGCTTTGCGGTCATGCTCCGTGACCTGAAGGACCGCCTGCACGAGGTGATCCCGGCGCTCCCGGATCTCTTGGAAAAGCGGATCCAGCTCCTCTCGCTTCCACCGGGTCGGGCGTTCGACGTCATCCAGAAGATCCTTCAGGAGGTCAGGGAGCTCGTGCTCGAGCTGGGCGAGCAGGTGGGAGCGCAGGTGACGCAGGACGATCTTGGGATTGTCCAATCGCAGCTTGGGGGGCTCGAAGCGCCCGGCGACGAACCACTCCGGCCGCTCAAAGGCGTGGCGGTCATGAGCTCCTCCGGCGCAGAAGGTCGAGACGAAGCCGATCCGCAGCCGCCGCCCGGCGCGGCCCACCCGCTGCGCGTAATTGGCCGGCGTGGGCGGGGCGTTGCGCAGGACCACGGTTAGGAGCGGCCCGATATCGACCCCCAGCTCAAGGGTCGGGGTGCAGACCAAAGCGTCCAGCCGGCCGTTCTTGAAATCCGTTTCGCGCCGGGCCCGCTCCTCGCCGGAGATCTGGGCGCTATGCTCGGCCACGGCAAAACGGCGCAGAGGGCGATCCAGGTAGAGGCGGACATAATAATTGTCCCGGTCCAAGGAGGCGGGCACCAGCCTCCCGGCCTGGCACTTGGGGGTTGGGCATGTCGGCAGGGAATACGGACGCCAGACCTGGCACGCGTTGCAACGGAATCCATGCTCCGCAAAGCGTAGCCGGATGTGGCAAGGATCGATCTGGAGGATCCGCAGCCGCGGGACACGATCGCGCGGCGGGATCTGGAACCTCTCCGTCACGTCCAGCAGGATCCCATACTCCAGCAGCAGTGGCACCACCCGGCGCAGGAACCTCTCCGCCGCCTCCCGACTGCCCAGCACCCGGACCGCCACCTTCTGGGGGGCGGCCAGCGAGCCCGAGCGGGGGTTCTCCTGGATGAAGCCCATCAGCCGCCCCCCCCGGCGCAGATGATCCGGCCGGTCCAGCGCAAAGGCCTTGGGATGGCGGTCCCGATCGGGGAAGCGCACGGCGTGGGGATCGGCTTCCAGCTCCCGATAGCGGCGCTTCTTGCTTGGGTCGATGTACTCAACGAAGAAGGGCAGCGTCGTGCCGGTTTCCGGACGACCGTCATAGGCCACAGCCCGGTTCTTGCGCATCACATCCAGGACGGCCCGCGTCAGAAGGATCGCATCGGCCGAGGCCAGCCCGACCTCCCGAGCAGCGGTCACAAAACGCTCATCCTCCTTAAGTTCCTCCAGCCCCTCGTACTCCACCGCCACCAGGCCCAGGTTCTCCAGGGAGGCACGCTGACGGCTGTAACGGGTGATCTCATTGGCCGCCTGGTAGGCCAGGGCATCGAGCCAAAGTTCCTGCTCCGATTGGGAAGGCCTCGGCCGAATAATCCCCAGCTGCTTGAATCGGTCGAACAGGCGCTGGGGCAGCTCGGTGAGATACACCCCCCGCTTCGCGGCCTCCCGGATTTCGTGCGCCATGGCGTGGCGCAAGGCGAGGGTGCGATGCTTGTCGGAGGTGTAGCCGGCCTGGTGGGCGGCGTCTTGCCGATTGTCGGTGAAGATGAGCAGTTTCCGGTCCTCCCCCTTCAGGTAATCCAGGTGACGCGTTGCCAGCGCGGCGACCGCGGAAGCGGTGCCCGTCCGCAGCGGCGTGACGATGTCGCCACGGGTGTAGATGTCGCCGCAAGCGGGACAAGTGCTGAGTTTGCCGCGGTGCATGAGCATTTGCACCACGGCCCGATTGCATGACGGACATCGGCCCCCCGGTTCCAGGAGGCGGCCGCAGCCAGGGCAGACACCCACCTCCTCCAGCCTGCTCTCCGCCCGGCTCCTGCGCCGGTTGCGGCGCTCGCCTTCAGGCTCCCTGCTCTCTTCTTCCTCGGTATCTTCCACTCCGGGGGCTTCCGGCAGTTCCAGGATCTTATGGGTTAGGAAGGCCGTGCGCTCGTCGCTGAAAAAGTCGCCGGTCCCGACGGGCAGGCTCTCATCCTCCCCTTCGAACCGAACCTTGACAAAATCCTGCCCGCAGGTGCGGCACAGGGCCGCAGGCCAGGCCACTGAACCGCATTTCGGACACTCGCTTCCGCCATGGGGCACCAGCGTCCGGCAGCTGGGGTTGAGGCACAGGTTGACATCGTAAACTCCGTGGAAAAACGTATGAAGTTTCGGCCGCAGCCGTGGGGGATGCTCCTCATCCCCCACGCTCCCAATGAGCAAATACGCCTCGATCTCCAGTCGGATCTTCTCAAGCGGGGCATCCCGCCTCTCCGGCAGCGCCTCGCGGAGGCGTTCAGCGGCCTCGCGCGTCGTGTGCGGCTCGGCGAAGAACTCCTCCAGGAACCGGACGATCCGATTGCCTGCGAGCACAGCCGCGACCCGATCGGCAATGGGCCCTTCCGGTGGACATCGCCTTCCCGTAAGCCGCTCGGCCAGCCCCACGACCCGTTCGTTATCCTGCGGATCGAAGGCCTCCAGCTGCAAGGCGTCCAGGTCCGGCAGCGGAGGCGTGTAGGGGTCGGTATGGTCCTCCCGAGGGGCGTGCGCCTCCAGGACGATGTCGTCTGGACGCACCACCTCGCCGAAAAGCGACCCGGCGAACCGCGCCAGGGCTTCGACCCCCTCCGGGCCGCTGGCCACCGTGGCCGAAGTGCCGATGACCATCAACTGGCCGGGCTCAAGCCCCGCCTGCGCCTTGAGGCGCCGGAGCAGCCAGGCGATCTCCGTTGCCAGCGCTCCCCGGTAGCTGTGGATCTCATCGAGCACCAGGTAGCGGAGCGCTCGCGTGAACATATGCCGGTCTTTCTTCCGCACCAGCAGGAAGTCCAGCTGCTTGTAGTTGGTGAGGAGGATATCGGGCGGGTTGCGGCGGATGTCCGCTCGCCTCAGGAGTTCGGTCTCGGCGGGCTCCTCGCGCAGCTTTAAACTGGTGGTGTCGCTATCCCCGGTGTACAGCGCAAAAGAGATATCCAGTCCGCTTCCGCGCAGCAACCGTCGCATGCGCTCCAGCTGGTCGTTGGCCAGGGCGTTCATCGGGTAGACGAAAACGGCCTGCAGCCCCCGAACGCCCTTCTCCTTGCGGCGGAGGATCCCGTCCAGCACGGGGAGCAGGAACGCCTCGGTCTTGCCCGAGCCGGTCCCCGTGGTGATGACAAAAGAGCGCCCTTCCCGCCCGATTCGAAACGCCTGCTCCTGATGCTGATACAGGCGGCCTTCGCCGAAGGGCCAGCGGGCTTTCAGCAAGTCGGGGTGAGCCGTTCCCTCCTGCACGAGCTCCCGAAGGGTCGGACCCAGGGCAAAATCGCGCGCGAGCATCACATAGGGGCCCTTGACGACCACGTCCGCCCGGGCTAAGTGCTCCTCAAACTGCCGGCGCAGGTGCTCGTCCAGGAACCGGAAACTTGTCCGCAGGAAACTGCGATACTCGTCAATGAGATGCCGCACGGCCAGGGGGATGTTGGGGGTCATCGCTTGCCTCCTCACTGACAGCTGCACAGCCGGACACCTCGTTCCCGAACCCAACACCTCCACCTCATCAAAAGCCTGACAGCCTGCTTGGGTTGTCGGGCACGAGTCCGGCATATCGTGCAAATACGACGGCCCGGTGCAGATAAATAAGACTGCCCCGGCCTATCCCGAAAGCACCCATCCGACCTAACCCAGGTGATGTTAGCTTGCGAACTTCCAAGATGTTTAGAGACCTTGGAGTAGGCGTTCGCATTGGCCTCCGAACCGTGATGAGGAGCAGTTATGATTGCGCCCGTTAGGTCGGGCAACTGATGGACATCCCTCAAATCCGAATCCGCAGTGAATAGGACGCCAGGGCAATCGTCCAGGTCGGCCCAAAACACGAGGCTTTTTCGATTCGAAGTGGTCAATGCCAGGAAGTAGAGCAGCTTGTTTATCGGCACAGGAGGCACGTACGCCACCTCCCTTCCATTGAGTGGACGCAACCAGCGCGTCTCCCCCTGCGGGCTGGAGGCTGTGTACTCGAACCACCGCACCGCGACACCGCGATGATAGGCTGCAACCGCAATCCTTCGGATCCGCTCTGCCGCGTCGAGAGCACCGAGGAAGAGCGCGCACGCCACAGGGTCCTGACATGCAACCCGCCAAATATGCCACTCCCTCGGATAAGGCGGCAGCTCACGCCACCAGTAGGGCATCCACCCAAGAAGCCAGCCCCATGGCTCCCGTAACCACTCCCATTCATCCCAGAGAGCCTGCTCCAGGGCTTCTGCCAAATCCCCTGGCCAACCGTCTGTAACTTCGACAGGGCGGGAGATCGGAAGTGGAGAGCTGCTCTCTTCGTCATACCCGAACGGCTCCCCTAACATGGAGTCGCCATAAATCTCGAAGAGAGTGCGTATACCGGGTGCCTGCCGGGAGCGCTCTCGCAATGCTGGCGCGGCTTCTCGGGCTTGCACGGCCAGTGCCTCTGCCACCTTTGGGTTTGGGTTCAACACGTGCGGCAACACACCGAGCCACCGCCCGGGAAGCCAGACCTCCCGACACTCGAGACCACCCTCAAGGAAGCCAATTATGCCGTTGGCGTGGTCCGCATCGTTGTGAGTGCAAACCACAATATCCACGCCCTTCGCCCGAGTCGTTTGCATGAAAAGTTCTGCGAAGCCAGCACTTCCGCGCCCACCATCCACAAGCACGCTACCCGAGGGCGTTTCCAAATAGAATGCGTCGCCCTGTCCTACGGGGATCGCAATAAATCGAGCAACTATCCCACTCATGTCGCTCCTCCGCGAGGACTGAGGGCCCTGGTGGGTAGCAGGCCGATCCGACACAGCCCATCAAGGGCATCGGCGATGCGGCCCGGGGTGAACTCATCCCGTGAGAGCTTCGATTGCCATTCGGGGATGGACTCGATGTAGGCTGCAATGGTCTCGGGCGTGACCGGTTGACCCTGGCGCAGGAGTTCCACAGCCGCTAGGTGCACGGTGGTCCAGCGCTCCAGAGTTCCGTCTTTGAAAGTGCGAAACTCTTCCAGAACCGACTCGGCCAGCTCGGTATCGATATACCGCGAGGCGTAGCGCAGGGCTTCCTCGATGTTGGGACCTGGCTCAAAATGAGAGTCGTCCGGCTGGACGAGCCAGCCTCGCTGGCGCACGGCGATGTCCTCCGGGCCTTTGTAGCGCAGGCTGGGATCATAAGGGCCGGCGGCCTGCTTGCGGAATTCGGTGAAGAGACCGGTCTCCGTGATGGCTTCGATGAGATACAGTATCTTCTGCACCCGGAAGCGGCTCACCGGGTAGCCCGGGGAATGGAGCTTGTGGACGACCCAAGCCAGCACGGCCGCTTGCTGAAAGGCCACGCTTGCCACCGGCTGACATGCCGACCCCATTGCGTAGGCTTCCGGGATCTCCGCAGCGCGGGCAAGCTCAGCT
>JAGHYO010000109.1 GCA_017743605.1 Thermoflexus sp.
CCTGGAGGCGGAGGATCTGCAGCCGGTCGAGCCGGAGGAGCCTTTGTGGATCCCGCTGCCGCCGGAGGAAAAGCTGCCGGAGGCCTTCCGCTTCCGCGGCTTCCTGGACGGGGTTCAGCGCACGGTGCTGGCCGGGGTGCTGCGGACCCCGGAGGGCATCCGGGTGCCGGTCTACCGCGCCCGGGTGATGGCCGGCCTTCTGGTTCGGGAGGGCACGACGCCCCGCATGGGGCCGGTCCGGGCCTGGGATCTCCTGGTGGCCCCCTTCCGGGCGATGGGAGAGGATCCGAAGGACCTGGCGGCCTCCCTGCGGCGCCAGGGCCTGCCTGCCTGGACCGGTCATGAGGCCTTCGGCGCTGGCCTGGACCCGGAGATCCTCTCCGGGCTGCTGGGCCCACGGCCTGCGTGGATCCTGGCCGACACCAGCTATCGGGGCCTCTCGGAAGGCTCCCATTCTTTCCTGATCTCCTCCTCGGACCTAATGCGCGAGCGGGAGGTCCGCGCCCGGGCTCAGGGGCGGGTGGCCCATCTGCGCCAGGTCCTGGAGCTGCTGCTGCTTCTGGCGATCCGCTTTCCTGAAGCCAAGCTGCTGGATTCGGCGGAGTTGGCCCATCTCCCCCCGGACGCGCCGGTCCTGGTGGACGGGCCGCTGCTCCTGGGCACTCGCCGCCGGAGGTGGCTGACCACCCTCCTCTCCCACATGGAGCTGCCCGACATCGGGGAGGAGCGCCTGGAGCGGCGGCTGCTACAGAACGCTGTGGGGCTGGTCAAGGGACATCGCCTGCGGCCGCGGAATCTGGACGTGGTGCTGCGGCTGCCGGAGGGCCACCGCACCGGGTTCCACGCCTTCCACCGGGAGGTGGAGGTCCACGGGCGCTCCCTGCAGGAGGACGTGGAGGCGGACGAGGATCACCGGTATCCCTCCTGGCATCTGACCGCCTACGTTCGCCTGCGGGAGAGCCGGGAGAGCCAGCTGGCCGGCCTGGTCCGCATCGACCTGCTGCGGCCGGATCCGGATCGGGAGTCCGAGCCGCTCTCTCTGGAAGAAAAACGGATCCTGAGCCTGTGGGCGGCATCGGTCTACCGGGAGCGGCGGCCCTATCTGCCAGGGGGGCGGGAGCAGCCTTTCCCCATCTCCCTTCTGGAGCGGTCCCTGCACGCGCGCATGCCACCGCCCATGGCCCTGGCGGGAAGCCTGCGCCTGGAGGGCGGCGGATGAGCGGGGGAAAGAGCGTGATCGATCGGGCGGCGGAGCGCGCGCGCCGGGCCCTGGCGGCCGGGGAGGAGATCCTCCTGATCCTCCGCTGCGCCGGCTGCGGGGCGGAGCGGGAGCGGCGGGTCCGGCCCGGCCTTCGGGTCGTGGAGGAGCGGGCCGAGGGCGCCTTTCGGACGCTTCTTCTGGAGCGGGAAGGGCGCCCGGCCGTTCGGCTGAAGATCTTCTCCGGCCGGCAGCCTGTGGAGTCGCTCCTGCTGGAGCATGAGCCCGAGAGAGCCCCGGCCGGCGTTTCTGTTCTCTATCTTCACGCCCGGGAGCTCCTGGAGGATCCTCGCCGCTGGCGGCCGCATCGCGTGGAAGGGATGCGCCCGCTGTTTTGCGCCTCATGCCGGGAGGCGTTCCGGGCCTTCCGCCGGCAGGCGGAGGAGGTCTCCCGTCGGACCGGCGTGCCGCTCCCCGGCTTCCCGTATCGATACGGGATCGCGCGCTGCTGGAAGTGCGGGGAGGAGATCCTGGCCTTCGCATGGACCGACGAGGGATGGCCGAAGGCGGAGCCTCCCTCCCCTCGTCCGCGGACCGTTCAGTGGAGGTTCTCCCGGACGATCGGGAGCTCTTACTGGGCCAACACGTGTCCGTTCTGCGGCGCGATCCAGGGGGACTGGTTTCTTCATCACGAGCCGGATGGGCCGTTCTTCGCGGCCTTCCAGCGGGAGCCCTGGGAGAAAGACGATCCATGGCGGTGGCTGGAGGACATGGTGCGGATCGCCCGCTGGCGCATCGAAGGGGGCGCTGGAAGAAGGTTCCCACCGGAAGCAGATGTCTCGCCTTAGGGGCCTTCCGGAATAAAAGGGATCTTGCCTCCCGGGCTCGCTGGATTTACCATGGCTTCCAAACAAAAAACGCCTCGCCGGTCCGGCCACCGGGCGAGGCGGCGTCGCGGGGCGGGTAGGGCGCCCCGGCGGGAAGAAGTTTAACACAGCGCGCCCGCCGCGGGCAAGAGGCCCCGGCGGGCGCTTGGTTTGACAAACCCGGTAGGGGGAACGAACCAATGCCCGCTAAGGTTACGGAGAGAACTTTCTATCCGCATCTTCTGGATCTTATCCGTAAGCATGGCGGAGAGGGGGCCGCTGAAATCAAATGCGATACGACGCCGGATTTGGTCTTCCGGCTGCCCGAGATTCCAGACACTCAATGGCTTCTTTCCGTTAAGATCGGAGAAGCCGTCTCCATCCTCAAGGATGCCTTCCTTCAGTATCTTGCCCACAAGCGGCACTGCGGTCTGGATTATGGATTGATTCTGCTCTTGCCTGATGAGGTCCGACGCCTTTCCTTGGATCCCCATTCGCTCAGCCGCTTCCTGTCTGCATCGAGCGTGGTCGCTCTGATCGACACCCCTTTCGTTCAGAGCGAGATCCGGGCGCCATTCCCGGACATCCTGAATTTCCTGAAGACGGGCGTCGCTCCCAAGATTCACCAGAAGATCGAGCAGGGCTACCCGCTTCCCCTGGTTATTCAACTGTTGCGCGAGCAGGTCCTGGAGATGATGCAGAAGATCCGGCTCTCCGAGGAGCGGCTGGTGAAGATCATCGCCGGACGGGACCTGCTGGCGGGGCTGGGCAGGATCCGAGAGGATGAGGCGGATCAGGTCCTCCGATTTCTGTCCGCCTACCTGCTGCTCAGCCAGCTTCTCTTCCTCAGGCTCTTAGCCCCGGCTCTGAAGGATCGGATCTCCCTGCCGGATCCGCGAGAGGTGGATCGGGACCGCCTGCGAGAAATCTTTCGGAGGATTCTGGACATCAACTATCGCCCGATCTACGAAACGGACGTCCTGGACTTTGTGGATGAGAAATATATCCGGCAAACCTACGATCTGATCACCGGGCTCCGGATCGAGCGGGTTCGCTATGAGCTGCCGGGCCGTCTTTTCCACGAGCTGATGCCCCCAACCATCCGCAAGCTTCTGGCGGCCTTCTACACCCGACCCCAGGCAGCGCGCCTCCTGGCATGGCTGGCCATCGAGGACGCCGGGGCGTCCGTGATGGATCCGGCCTGCGGATCCGGAACCATCCTGGTCGAAGCCTACCGGCGCAAGCGGCTGCTGTGGAGCGGCCCCTCATCCCCCCATCGGCGCTTTTGCGAAGAGGGCCTGACGGGGATCGATATCATGCCGTTCGCTGCCCACCTGGCCGTGGCCAACCTGGCGGCCATGGAGCCGGAGACCACCCTCGCTCAGGTCCGCATCGGGGTGGCCAACAGCCTGGAGTTAGGCCCGCAAGGTCGCATCCAGGCCGGCGCAGGGATGCTTCTGCTGCCCGGCTGGGAGCAAACGATGGGCGTCGGGTCCCGGGCCGCCGGACGCGGACCCCGTGGGGAGCCGACGGAGTTCGAGTTGAGGCCGGTAAAGGTCCTGCTGATGAATCCCCCTTTCACAAAGATCGAGCGGGGAATCCAGCGGCACTTCTCCCTGGAACGCTTCAAGGAAATCTGTGGGGGCGAAGTGGGCCTGTGGGGACACTTCCTGGCGCTGGCCCACAACTTTGTGGAGGAGGACGGCATTATCGGCGCGGTCATTCCCATCAACTTCCTTCGGGGAAGGGAGAGCCGGAAGATCCGGGATTTCGTGTTCAGCGAATGGTCCCCGCTCTACATTCTGAAGCCCGTTCTGAATTACGGATTCTCGGAGTGGGCGGAATATCGGGACATCATCCTCATCGCGCGCCGCCGGAAGCCTTCTCCGAATCACCGGGTCCGCTTTGCCCTGATCAAAACGGATCTGACCCAACTCGGAGAGCAACAGATCGATCGGATCGCTGAAGACATCCGCCGCCACAAGAGGCTGCGCCGGGAGGATCTCGACATCGAATCGTTTTCCATAAAGGATCTACGTCAGCGCATGAACAACATGATGTGGTTTTGCAGCACCGGGGATTTCCGGCGGCGGGACGTTCTGGTGGAGTTCGTGGAGAAATTTTTCGACATCCTGAAGCCTCCCGCTCAGGGGGATTTCGCTACCGGCTACCGTCCGGAAGGTGGCGCGGCCGGGTTTCTATTCCTCACTCGGGAGGGGGAAGGCCGGACCGAAGAGGCCTTTCTCTTATTTCGGGATGAGGACGAGAAAAAAGACGAGATTCAGGCCAGATCTCGCCGTCAGTGGGCTACATTTCGGATCGAGCGAAGCGTCCTTCTACCTTCCCTGCGCACTCCGGTCGGCCTTCGAACAATGGGCCTGGACGGGCGATGGGACTACCTGGCTGTGAGGCCCTATTCCGACCTCTCCGGGGTATGCTGCGCTGCGGGCCTCAAGATGCCGGGGAAGGAATTCTGGGAGAGCCTCGCCAGGGATCTGGAAAGGATTAGGGGGCATGGCCTGGTCGCGCAGAGGTTGAATCCCTTTTCGCCCAACACCCGCCTCATCGCGTTCTTCTCCGACAAGCCGGTCTATCCGTCTGACCTTTTCCATGTCATCCGCCTGGAGGATCCCGAGCATGTGAAGGCCCTGGTGGTCCTTTTGAATTCGGCGATCTTCCTGGCCCAGGTTTTCCTGATCCGCGAAGAGACAACGGGCCGCTATCTGCATCTCCGAATCTACGATCTGGAAGAGTGCGCCCTGATTCCCGACAGCCGCCGGGCTCGCGCCCTGGCCCGGATTTACGATCGGTTCTCCGACACGGAGTTCCCCTCCCTCCGCGATGGGCTGGATCGGAACTTCAATGCACGCTACAAGATGTTCTGGCAAGAGAAGCGGTCCGGACAGATGGGATTGCCCCTCCTCCCGGAATTGGCCGATCCCCATCCGACGCGGCTGGAATTCGATCTGGAGGTCTGTCGGGCCCTCCGGGTGAAGGTTTCGGGAGAGGAGATGATTCGGGTTTACACGGCCATCACGATGGAGATGATCCTTACCCGAGGGCTTCAAAGGGACTGAGGGGCGATGCGATGATCTCCTCAAGAGACAATGAGCGGAAGGCGATTCTCAAATTTTGATCTTCGTTTTCGATGCCTGGGAGGGGTCGGGGGTGGCGCTTCTTTTGACCGTCCAGGCCTGAACCGCCCGCGCCGGGAGGTTCCCATGCTCTTCGCCCTGGCCGACCGCCTGGTCCTGATCCCGGAGGGCTGGGAGCTTCGCTTCCGCTATGGGCCTCGCCTGCCAGTGAAGGGAGGTCAAAATGCGAAAGCCATTGAGGGCTTGGAGCTTGACTGCGCTTGTTGTCCTGGCGCTGATTTCCCCTTTGCATCATACGGTTGTCGCCCAGGGCAACTGGGTCAAGAAAGCGGACACGCCTAAGGCGGGGGGATTGGGGGAAGCCGTTGTCAGCACCGGAGACCACGCATACATTTTGCGATGCTACAGCACAGGGAATTGTCAATTCTGGCGGTATGATCCCGCAGATGATAGCTGGATCACACTCTCGGATTGGGCGCCGCCTGATCCCATCCCTCGCCCCAAGAACGGCACAGCCCTTGCCTGGGACGGCGGCGATTACATATACGCCCTCTTAGGCGCCGCCTACGATGAGAACAGGACCTATTTCTACCGCTACAGCATCTCTAAAGGCAGCTGGGAGAGATTGCCCGATACTCCTCATTCCCAGGGAGCAGGAGACGCCATCACATGGTCCGGATATGACCGCAGGATTTATGCTTTCCTGGGAAGCGCGAGACACGGCACAGCCTTCGCCCGATATCATCCCGACACGAAGTCCTGGGAGACATTGCCCTCGCCCTGGGGGGTTACCGATGATGGGGCCTCCCTGGTCTGGGCAGGAGGAGAGTATCTATACGCGCTGCGGGGTGAATGGGAGGAGGAAACTCCTCACAACGACTTTGCAAGGTATAACGTCCGCACAGGGAGTTGGGAGACTATGGCTCCCATACCTGAGAACGAATGCGATGCCTCTAACCATGGAGGCGGATGCGGGGTCGGGGACGGCGCTTCTTTGCTCTGGGTTAGCGCATACCCTGATTATATTTTTGCTTTTGGTGGAGGAGGAGTTCTGGAAGACCCAGGCTACAATTTCTACCGCTACGCCATAGCGTGGAATCAATGGGAGAAATTGGCGCCAATCCCCTGTCCCGTTGGGTACTGGAACGGAAACAGGCTGGGGTTCGTTAATGGGCGCGTTCATTACTGGCAAGGGGCCCCATCCACCTGGATATGCTCCGGATCCGCATTCTATATGTTCGATTCATCCCCGCCCTTGCTGGAGCGGCGAGTTTATCTTCCACTTGTGAGCAAAGACTTTGCCCGTTGAGGGAGGTCTTTGAGCGCGGGACAGGCTGCAATGCGGGACAGGCTGCAATTTGGTGGTGCAACCCTTGAGTGTCCGGGCCTTAACTGCATCTGGCCGGATTGAGACTCTCATCGTCTATGACTTGGATCGTCGGCGGCAGGGGGCGGAGCTGAAGCCCCGGAAGCGGTCTTTCGAGGAGACCCTCCGGGAGATCGACGAGGTCTTGGCCCGGATGCTGGGGCTCTCCGCGGAGGAGGCGGCCTGGATCCGGGACCGGCTGGAGCGTTTCCCGGTGCGGCATCTGCGGCCCCGCTATCCCTGGGAGCTTCCCGCTCGTCGCCGCCCGCCCACCCGCCATTACGAGGAGGATCGCTTCCGGTAGGTGGGACCCCCGGGCCTCCCATCTATCATTTTCATGAGCGCATCCTTCCGCGCCGGGAGGCTCCCATGCTCTTCGCCCTGGCCGACCGCCTGGTCCTGATCCTGGAAGGCCGAGAGCTGCGCTTCCGCCTGAGAAAGCCGCTTCCCCTCCCCTTTAACGGAGAGATCCTCGCTCTCCTTCCCGACGGCCCGGGCGTGGTCGCCTGGGTCCAGTCTGCGGATGGGAAGCGCCGCGTCTTTCTCCTCGACTTCCCCCGCCGGACGGCCCGGGAGATGTGAGGGTCTGCGAGGCGTGGCTCAGCGCGCCCGAGAA
>JAGHYO010000110.1 GCA_017743605.1 Thermoflexus sp.
GCCAGGCCGCTCTGGAGATGATCATGCGTCTGGCCCCTCACCTGGTGCTGATGGATGTGCATCTCCCGGTCCGGAACGGCCTGGACGTGATCCGGCAGGCTCGCGCCCACCGGTTTGAAGGCGCCATCCTGGTCCTCACCGCATACGACAGTGATGAGCAAATGCGGTATGCCGTTCGTATCGGTGCGAACGGATATTGCTCTAAAGACACCCCTCCCGAGCGGCTCCTTCAGAACATTCGCCACGTTCTCTCCGGCCGTTATGTGCTGGGATCCCGCGTGCTGACCGCCTCAGAGGTCCGACAGATCATCGACGAAGCGGAGGCGGAAGAGGATCTGAGCCTCTCTCCCCGAGAGCGGGAAATCCTGCAGTATGTTGCTCTGGGCTACAGCAACAAGGCCATCGCCGAGCGGCTGGGGATCAGTCAACAGACGGTGAAGAACCACATGACGGCCATTTTGCGTAAACTGGATCTGAGCGATCGCACCCAGGCAGCCGTCCTGGCCGTCCGCCGCGGATGGGTCCGTCTGCCTGAGGAACCCATCTCTTCGGAGGAGAAATCGTGAGCGAGTCGACCTCCCCGCTCCAGGATCTAATGGCCTACTGCCGGCATGAGCAGGAGGCCACGCAGCGACAGCTCGCGGAGGTGCAGGGGCTCATTCGGCAGACCTCTACAGATGTGGAGCGTATGGCCCAGCGCAGCCTCCAGCTGATGAATCAGATCAAGCAGATGGAAAGCCGTCCGGAGAGCACCCCACCCGGGGAGATCATTGAAAGCTACCAGTCCGCAATGGATATTCAGAAGCGCCTGTGGCTGATGCGGGGCCAGCTGGAGAAGTTCCAGAGCCTGGAGGCCCACCTCCGAAGGTATATGGAAGCCCTCGATCGTATCCTCTCAACCCTTGCAACGCTGGAGACGGAGAGAGCCTCTGCCCGCCCGGGCGTGGAGCCGATCCTGATCGTGCGGCTCTTCGAGGCCCAGGAGCAGGAACGCCAGCGTCTGGTCCGCCAGCTGCACGATGGGCCGGCCCAGGCTATGACCAACCTGGTGCTGCAGGCGGAGATCTGCGAGCGGCTTTTCCAGCGGGATCCGGAGCGCGCTCGGGCCGAGCTCGCTGCTTTGAAGAACGCCGTGGCCGAGACCTTCCAGCGGATGCGGGAGTTCCTCTTCGATATCCGCCCCATGAGCCTTGACGACCTGGGGCTGGTCCCCACCGTGCGGCGCTATGTGGAGACCCTGAAGGAGAAAGCAAAGTTCTCCCTACAGCTTCAGATCAGCGGGGAGGAGCGTCGGCTAGCCGCCCATCAGGAAGCCGCGCTCTTCCGGATCGTCCAGGAGCTGCTAACCAACATCCGCCTCCACGCCCAGGCCTCTCAGGCCACAGTGCGGCTGGCCTTCAACCTGCAGGGGATATCCCTAGAGGTCGAGGACAACGGGGTGGGGTTCGATGTGGAGGAGGCTCTGGCCCAGGCGCCTCAGCGCAAGACCATCGGGCTGACCTCCATCCGCCAGTGGGTGGAGATGCTGGGCGGGCAGCTCTCTGTTACCAGCGCCCCCGGTCGGGGGACCCGGGTGACGATTTCCCTCCCGAACCTGTGAGAGGCGCGGCGCCCGACGGGTCGCCCAACAAGTCGAATGAGTTCGGGCTCGAACAGCCTTCGGCCGATGGCCCCTTCGCGCCGACTGAAAAACATCCTCTGCGTCGGCCTCGGCCGACGCCCGGCGTGCAAGCGCCTCGGAAGGCCGATTTCAATCAATGCGAAGAGGCCCGTGGCGCTACAAGCGAAAGCGCCCTCCGAGCCAGTGGGCGAGGCGAAGGCTTGCGGTGCGAAGCGCATTGGAGCGGAAGAAGGCCTGGCTAAGCCCCGCCCCCAGCAGCGCCCCCGCGACCACGTCCAGAGGATAATGCACCCCCCCATAGACCCGGGCCAGGCTGATCCCAGCCGCTAGCCCCATGGCCACCCACCCGATCCGGCGGTTCGCCATCCCCAAAGAGACCGCGATGACCCAGGCCACCGTCGCCGCGTTGCTGGGGAACGACGAATCTGCTGGATGATAGAAAAGCAGATGCACGTCATAATCCGTGAAGGGACGAGGGCGGAAATACACCACGCTCATTGCCTCCAGGAGGGCGCCGCTGAGGGGAACGGCAAGGGCGGCTCGCAAGACAGCCGCCTGCTGCACGGGATCGCCGCTCCACCACATCCACCAGGCCAGCAGGGCCAGAGCGGTGGGCACCAGGTAGTCGTTGATCAGCAAGCGGGCCAGCCCATCCAGCCACGGGACCCGGCCAGCATATGCGTTCAACGCGAAGAAGAGCGGCACATCCCAGCGCCAGAGGATGATCAGCAATGCGATCAGCCCGCCCCACCGAAGCCGCCAGAGCCCGGAGCTCCTCCGCTCAGCCCCTGGCTCCGGCACCTCGACCCCCGAAGGATGCGGATCGGAGACCGCCAAACCAGACGCGCCTCGGGATCCACTCAGGACCCGCAACGCCCGGAAAGTCCCCCACGCGCCCAGCATCGCCAGCCCGCTTATCGCCACCAGCTCTGCGCCCGCCAGCCCCGGCGTCCAGATCTCCGGGACGCCCGCAAAGAAGCCGATCCCGCTGGCGAGCAGGAGCATGATCCCCGCGCTACAGAGTCTCCACGAGGCGCGACATCGTCCCCAGCGGACAAGGAGGACCCCCAGGGCAGCGGCCCACACCGCCCCTAAGTAGCCCACTACCAGATACCAGGGCAGATACGCACGCACAATCCTCCCCCTCAAGGAACCCGCCGAGCCGGACTATAATGGTAATCCGCGAATGATTCATATGGTACCTTTCGATGGCAGCAGTGCAGTTGCGCCGAGAGGCGATCCCATGCATCTGGACGCCGCACTCCACTACGAGCGGCTGACACTGGTCCCAGATTTGGCCTGCGCGGCGGAGGCCATGGGTTTCGATGGGATATCGCCCTATGAGACTCTCCATGATCCGTTCCCGCCGCTGGCCTTCGCCGCAGAACACACCTGGCAAATCCACATGGGGACCGGCGTGGCCATCTCCTGTGCGCGTGGCCCGACAGTCATCGCTTACACAGCCCGGAATCTGGCGGCCATGGCACCCGGCCAGATCCTCCTCAGGCTGGGCACCCAGGCGCAGGCGCACATCGAGCGCCGCTTTGGGATGCCATGGGATCTCCCTGTCCCCGAGCTCTGCGAGACTGCAGAAGCGATCCGGGCAGCGTGGGCATGTCGGCAGAACGGGGAACGCCTGAAATGCCGGAGCCGCCTCTTCAAGCTCACCCGGATGTCCCCTTTCTTTGACCCGGTTCCCATCCCAGATCCGCGCGTCCCTATCCTCTTGGCAGGGGAGAACCCTCCGCTGGCCCGCCTGGCCAGCGAGATCGGCGACGGCCTCTTCGTCTATCCCTTCCATACCCCCTGCTACCCCGGGGAGGTCCTGATCCTGGCCATCGAGGCCAACGCGCGCAAGGCCAGCCAGCAGCCCGAGGAGATCCTCCGGGTGGGCAGTGTCTTCTCCGTCACCGGCCGGGATGAGGCGGAGATGCCGCAAGCCCGGGAGCTCGTCCGCGCCCAGGTCGCCCTCTATGGCTCCGCGCCCTCTTGTGGCTGGGTCTGGGCCCTCCACAGCTGGGAAGCCCTCGGGGAGCAGCTCTCCGACCTGGCAGCCCGCGGGCATTGGGAGGAGATGTCACTGCAAGTCCCCGATGAGATCCTGGAAGCCTTTTCCCTAACCGCCCCGCCTGAAGCGGTCTGGGGGCGCTTGCAAGCTGCCTACGAAGGCCTGCCGGATCAGGTGATCCTGTGCTAACCATTCCGATGGCGGGATCAGGAGCTATGGAAGAGGATCCTGAGCGGACGACGGTAAGCCCGGAGATCTCGGCGGAGGCCTCCCCCCGCTCCTCCCTGCTGCTTCGGCTCCTGGAGGAGCGAAGCCCGGCAGCCCGGGTGCTGCGGGCGCGTCCCCCCGTTGACCGGCCGGTGGAAGAGACCGTCCGCTTCCCCTTCCTGGCCATTGTCGGTCAGACCGAGATGAAGCTGGCCCTGGTCCTGGCCTTGATCAACCCCGCTATCGGAGGGGTGCTGCTGATGGGCAGCCGGGGCACCGGGAAGACCACCGCGGTGCGGGGTTTGCTGGATCTCCTCCCTCTGGTGGAGCGCTCCCTCTGCCCTTACGGCTGCGAGCCGGAGGCCGCCTATACCCTAGGCTTCCACATGATCTGCAAAGACTGCGCCCGCAAGCTGGGTCAGGGGGAGCCTATCACTGCGCCGGATCGCATGCGGCTGGTCGAGCTCCCCCTCAGCGCCCGCCTGGAGGATGTCATCGGCGGGCTGGATGAGCAGGCAGCAATGGAGGGAAAGGCACGGATCCGGCGTGGCCTCCTGGCCCAAGCGGATCAGAACGTGCTCTACGTGGACGAAGTGAACCTTCTGGATAGGGAGATCGCCAACGCCATCCTGGACGCTGCTGCCCTGGGTCGATACACGGTCCGAAGGGGACCCCTGGCGGCCACCTATCGTGCTCGTCTGACCCTCATCGCTTCGATGAACCCAGAAGAGGGGCCGTTGCGTCCCCAGATCCACGACCGCTTTGGGCTGCGAGTGGTGGTCCGCGGCCTGACAGACCCACGGGATCGACTGGAGGTGTATCGCCGGGTGCGCCTGTTCCGGACGAATCCCTATGCCCTGGCTGCTCAATGGGCCCAGGAGACGGCCGTGGCGGCTGCGGAGATCACGGAAGCTCGTCAGCGGCTCTCTCGCGTAACGATCTCACCGGAGCTCGAACAGGAAGCGATGGCTTGGATCCATCGGCTGGGCATTGAATCCAGCCGCGCGGAGGTGGCCTTGCTGGAGGCCGCCCGGGCCTACGCTGCCGCCGACGGCCGAGAAACAGTCACCCGGGAGGACCTGCAGGCGGTGGCGCCGATGGCCCTCCGCCAGCGTCGCAGCGACTTCATCACCGCCTTCATCACCCAGCAGGAGAAAGAGGATCGGGAAATCTGGGCTGCGATCCAGAACCGCGCGCGCCCGTCTCGCCGGCGCCGTCGAGCACGAGCGTAGACGCTATGCAGATCGAAACGTTCGTTGCCGAAACGGCCGATCGCCTCGATCGGATCATTGCAGCGCGCTGGCCGGAGCTCTCCCGATCGGCGTCCCAGCGCCTGATCGAGGCGGGCCACGTCCGCGTGAACGGCACATCCATCCAGCGGCCTGCCCACCGGGTCCGCCCTGGCGACCAGATCACCGTGCATATCCCTCCCCCGGAGCCCATGGACCTGACCCCGGAGCCTATCCCGCTGGACATCCTGTATGAGGACGCCGACGTCGTGGTGATCCACAAGCCGGCCGGGATGGTGGTGCACCCTGGGGCGGGGCACCCCTCCGGAACCCTGATCCATGCCGTCCTGGCCCATTGTCCGGACCTGAAGGGGGTTGGGGGGATGTTGCGGCCGGGCCTGGTGCACCGCCTGGACAAGGAGACCTCCGGGGTGCTGCTCATCGCGAAGAACGACAAGGCTTATCACTTCTTGCAGGCGCAGTTCAAAGCTCGCACGGTGCAGAAAGTTTACGACGCTCTGGTGATCGGGCATC
This sequence comes from Thermoflexus sp., assembly GCA_017743605.1. Classification (GTDB taxonomy): domain Bacteria; phylum Chloroflexota; class Anaerolineae; order Thermoflexales; family Thermoflexaceae; genus Thermoflexus. The sequence continues at coordinate 5,600 of JAGHYO010000110.1, forward strand.
CGCCCCCAGAGGGGCTCATCGAGGCGCCCATCGCGCGTGATCCCCGCCACCGCCAGCGCATGGCCGTGGTCCCCAATGGCCGACCGGCCCGCACCCGCTATCGGGTGGTCAAAACCTATGAAGGGCGCTGGGGACGATATGCCTTCCTGGAGGTCTATCCGGAGACCGGGCGGACCCATCAGATCCGCGTGCACCTGGCCTATGTGGGCTATTCAATTGTGGGGGATCGGGTCTACGGGCGGCGGACCGCTCTCCACTGCCCGCGCCTGTTCCTACACGCCCGGTCGATTACGCTACGCCTGCCCTCCCGGCTGCAGCCGGTGACCTTTGAAGCTCCCCTGCCGCCCGATCTGACGGGGGTGCTGGATCTCCTGGAAGGGTCCCCGCCTTCTGCAGAGGCGCGAGGGGGAGAGAGCAGCCTTCCTGTTCACTCATCGAAAACCACCACGCTCTCCTCATAAACCCGGATCTCCCGCGCGGCCAGCTTGCGCCGGAACCAGTTAGCCAGCCACGCGTTTTTCTCTTCCAGCGAGAGCGGGGCGGCCATGACCTCCAGAGGGATGAAAACGCGCAAGGCTCGATGAGGGATGATGTGGCGGGTGATGCCGGCGGGGAGCCGCGCCCCGTTGCGGGCCAGCTCAATGATCTCTGCCGGCTCGTAGCGGGGGAAGACCACCACGGCGATCACCCGGTCATAGTAAGATAGGATGTGCTCCAGCTGATCCGTGGCGGTCCGGTAGAACTGGAAGCGGGATTTATAGATATCCGCCAGGAGGTTGAGCAGCGCCGTCCGGCGGTAGAGATCCCCTTCCGCCCGGACCAGATAGATCTCCCCCCGCGGGCAGCTGAGATAGGCCAGGGCCTGGCGGCGGGCCAGCTCCGCGCGGGCGTGCAGACGCTCCGAAGGCTCCAGAGCGATCCCTTCGATCTCCCGGACGGCGTCGAAGAACGCTTTGGGGTCCTCCCCGCTCACCACGTGGGTCCATGCCTCCACCACCAGGCGAGGGTCCTCGTAATCCACGACCTGGACCACCAAATGGGGAAGGCCCAAGCGGCGGGCGGCCTCCACGCGGTTGGCGCCATCCAGCACCACGTAGCGCGGCTCGTCTGGGACGGGCGCCACCACCGGGGGGTTCTTCAGCACGCCCTCTGCACGGAGGCGCTGGACCAGCGGCTCCGTCCGCATCTGATCCGCCTGTTCATGGGGGATCAGATCAGTCACTGGCACGAACTGCAACACCGGCATCCGCTCAGCCCCGTGCAGGGCTCCCATTTTTCTGCCCTCTTCACCGCATAGCGGCCTAAAGCAAAAAAGAGGTTGGGGTGGACCGGCTCCGGCTGTTCCCCAACCTCCTGAGGCCTTCCACGCCGTCCGCTTAATTCGTGGACATCGATTCCAGGGGAGGGACGGATTGCCCGCGGGCCCGGGCCTCCTCCAGCGCCCGCTTGAGGGCGTAGGCCATCACGGTGAGCTCTTCCTCGCGCTCTCCCTTTCCCTCCATGGGCTCAGGCGGCGGGGCCGGG
>JAGHYO010000111.1 GCA_017743605.1 Thermoflexus sp.
GCCACCCCGCGGACCGTAGCGCTGACGGAGCAGTATTTCTCCTCCGAAAGGCGCACCGCGTCTTCCACTGCCTTCGGAGAGATGCCGCGGCCCCGGACCCGATACGTCACGTGGATGCGATGGAAGGCCCACGGCGGCTCCGGATCCTGCTCGCCGTGCACCCGGACCTCCAGGCCGGTGACCTTCTGCCGTTTCTTCTCCAGGATGTCTAACACGTCGAAGGCGGAGCACGCCCCCAGGGCGATCAGCAACAGCTCCGCCGGCTTCATCCCCACCCCGTCCTCCGGCCCGGTGCCGGAGATCACCACGCTGTGCCGCGTGCTGTCGATCCCCACAAACTGGCGCTTCTCCACCCACTTGATCTGCACCTCGGCCATGCGCGTTCCACCTCATCTCTGGGTTCGCCCCCGCCCGGGCTCAGGATCCTCCAGGCCCCAGCCATCGGCTCACCAGATAGCTGGCGGTGAGCAACAGCCCGGCGTAAAGATGCAGACGGATCTGTGTGGCCATCGCCGGGATCAGGGCGTAAGGCTGCTCGGCGAAACGGGCAAGGGAACGGCCGACGGAGACGGCCATAGGGAGGGTCACTCCGACCGCGACGGCCCAGGGGGGCATCCACCTCAGGATCACCGCGATCCCGACAAAGAGATAAGCAGCCGCCACCCCGATCCCGTAGATCCTTGCCCGCCATCGCCCGGAGAGGCGAACGGCCAAAGTGCGCTTCCCAGCCGCCGCATCCCCCGCCCGGTCCGGCACCTCGTTGACATAAAGCACCAGCGCGATCAGGAGGGCGACGGGCACGGAGGCGATCAGGGGGGGCCACCCGATGCGGCCGGTCTGGACCATATAGGCGCCTATGGTCATCAGGGGGCCGAAGCCCAAGCCCACCGCCAGCTCCCCCAGCCCCCGATAGGCCAGCCGCAGCGGAGGGGCCGTATACGCGATGCTGAGCAGAAGACCCAAGGCCCCCAGAACGAGAAGCGGCACCCCGGCGCGGAAGATCACCATCAACAGGCCGAGGAGAGCTCCACCTCCATACAGGGCTGCGCACAGGAGGGCCATCTCCCGGATCCCCAGGAGGCCATATTGGATCACCCGCGAGCCGCCGCTGAACGGCGTAGGGCTCGGGTTGACCGCGTCCGCCCCGGAGAGCGCGTCGAAGATGTCGTTGCACACGTTGAGCCCCAGGTGCACCAATGCCGCGGCGGCCAGGGTGAGGACCAGCCAGGGCAACGAGAAGGACCCCTCGTAGAAGGCCACCGCCGCCCCCAGGAGCACCGGGATCACGGTGGCCGTCAGGAACGGCGCTCGCGTCGCCCGGAGGAGCAGCCCGACAAGCGGCAGGCGCGGACGGATCGGACGGCCGTGGATCCGGCTCAGAAAGGCGAAATAGCGCTGCGCTTGCGGCACTGCCCCCTCGCACAACGCCAGGAACGGCTGCTCATCCTCCCGCCATCCGGAGACCCGATGGGGCCGCACGGCCACGCCATCGGCTCGACGGTGTGCAGAACCGTGGAAGGTCCAGTATCGTCGCCCCTCGTAGCCTCCCTGAGGCCGCGGCCGGATCCGGCTCAGGATCACCGCGACCGGGGCACCATCCGGTGGCAGGGGCTCATCGGAGATCCGCAACCGGATCCCATCCTCCTCCACCTCAAAAGGCCCCGGGCGATGCATCGGGTAGCCCGCCTCGTCCACCCAAACCAGGACGGCGAAGGGATGCTCCGCCGTCCGCCGCTGCGCCTCCGCCAGGATCTCGCGCATCGCAGGCTGGGACATCTCAGCCACCCTCCGAGAGATCGTAAACAACCGGCTCCCCCACCCCACCGGGGGGCCAGTGGAAGATCCGGCGAGGGGTGATGGCGATCACCGCGCGCTCCCAGAACAGCGGGAGCATCCACCGGTTTTTCACGAGGCGAGGGATATCCGGCTCCTTCCGCGCCCAGGCCGGCAACAACCACAGCCATCCAGAGTGGGGGTCCGCGTCATCGATCGTGGCCTCCCCCTGGATCGTCACCGCGCCCCAGCGCGCCACCGGCGCCGCTACGGGGTCCGTGATGCTCAGAGCCACCCGTGGGTTCCGCCGGATGTGAAAGAGCTTGCGGGAGAACAGCACACTGGAGGTGAGATAGATCCGTCCATCCCCGACGTAAAGGGGGAGCATGGGATGGACCACGGGACGGTTCCGACCATCCAGCACTGTGAACTCCGCCACCAGGGCGGCCTCCAGCAAGGCTTCCACCGCTTCCGGCAAGCGGCTCATCCGTTCACCTCCGGACCGGAATCAAACGAGGGAACGAACGGCTCAGGGAACGCTCGGGCGAGGGAGGGGCGCTTCGGTTTCCGCCCGGGGCTCAGGCGGGCGCTCCAGCAACGGCTCCAGGGTCCGACGGAAGGCCTCCCAGTCCGCCGGGACCTGGACGGGCACCGGGAGGACCCGCATGGCGATCTCGGGATCCTTCAGGCCGTGGCCGGTCAGCGCCGCCACCACCTGGAGCTCCTCCCGGCGCGGGATCAGCCCCTCGGCCAGCGCCCGGCGCAGCCCGGCCACCGCGGCGGCTGAGGCCGGCTCCACGAAAAGGCCCTCCAGGGCCGCCAGCATCCGCCACGCCTCCAGGATCTCCTCATCCGGGACCGCGAGGAACCGCCCGCCGGACTCCCGGACGGCCTGCGCCGCCTCAGGTCCGCGGGCCGGCCGCCCGATGCGGATCGCCGTGGCCACCGTCTCCGGCTGATCGATGGGATGGCCCCGCACCAGCGGCGCCGCCCCCTCCGCCTGGACGCCCAGCAGATGCGGCAAGGCGGCGATGCGGCCGGCCTGATGGTAAGCGCAAAACCCCTTCCAGTAGGCGGTGATGTTCCCGGCGTTCCCTACCGGGATCGCCAGCCAGTCGGGCGCCCGGCCCAGCTGATCGCAGATCTCGAAGGCAGCGGTCTGCTGACCTTCCAACCGGTAGGGGTTCAGGGAGTTCACCAGGGCGATGGGATAGACCTCCACGGCGCGCCGGACCAGCGCCAGCGCCGCATCGAAGTTCCCCTCCACAGCCAGGACGGTCGCGCCGTAGGCCATCGCTGCCGCCAGCTTGCCCAGGGCGATCTTCCCAGCCGGGACCAGGACGATGGCCCGCAGGCCGGCGCGGGCGGCATAAGCGGCCGCCGAGGCGGCGGTGTTCCCCGTGCTGGCGCAGATCACCGCCCGCGCGCCCTCCGCGACCGCCTGGGTCAGCACGGTGGTCATCCCCCGGTCCTTGAAAGAGCCCGTGGGGTTCAGGCCCTCGTATTTCAGATAGAGAGAACCCGGAAAGCGGATGGCGCGCGCCAGACGGGGAGCGGGCAGGAGGGGGGTGTTGCCTTCATAGAGGGTGATGGGATCGATCGGGGCCACGCGCAGAAACGGGCGATACATATGGATGATGCCACGCCACATCGATCCTTCCGCCATGGGGCGCGCTCTCTCCAATGTTCGAGATGCGCCTCCATTTTAATCTTGAATCTGGGTGGCCCCGATCTCCCCCCTCCCGCATCTCCCCGCGGGTCGTCATCCGGGCCTGCACGGATGTCCTTCAGCGACCGCTCGGAGGAGCGGTGGCAACGGCGGGGCGCGGAGTGGCCGGACGCTGACTGGCCAGGAGGAAGCCAGTGAACATCAACGTGGCTGCCAGTAGCTCCCCGAGATACAGATACTGGCCAGCACCCAGGCGGGCCAGGGTGCCCACCCCCGCCACCGAGAGGGCGCCCGCGGCGATCAGGACGTTCCCGATCACCCGCTGGGGGAACATCTGCCGGCGCCACAGCAGATAGGCCGAGTAGAGGGCGCCTCCTCCTAAGGCAACCAGACCGTAGATGTTAAAGAGGGGGGTGGTCAGGCGAACCGATGCCCCAGGGGACATGATCTCGCGATATTGCTCACTGATGGGGCGATTAGGGGTATAGGCCGAGGGATCCAGGGGGGTCGTCAGCATTAGATACCCGGCGAAGAGGCTTCCCAGGACCACGACCATCAGCAACGCATGGGCGACCTCCCGCCGGCGCACCATTAGGTAGACCGTCCCCTGTCCCAGCCAGGCAGAGTTCAGCGCCGCGCCCAAAAGGTACCACATGCGGAACATCCAGGGATTCCAGGCTAAAGTCAAATAGGCCTCCGCAAAGGTGGCCAGGCCGAACATGGCCAGCCCAATCCCCCAGAGCAGGAGATGCGTCCCACGCCGCTCCGCATACCGCCGGAACACCGCTACCACAAAGACGGCCATCACCGCGGTGGAGAGAAAGGAAAGGATCTGATTCACCGACATCGCTGGCCTCCTCAAAAAGGAATAGCGGGATAATCCCTAAGGATCGCCAAGCAAGCCTGGGTGAGCACCCTCTCTCACCCCCCACGCTCACAGGATTCAGCCCGCCGCTGTCCTGACGGCGAACCGGATCCGAAGCAGCGGGACCGACCCCCGCAGGATCCGCAGAGCTCGGCGCCCCCCTAACGCATCCACCCGGAGCCCCCTGAGCCCCTCGTCCTGCCCCACTGGAAGAATATTCATAAATCTACAGAATAAAAAAATCATGGCTGATTTTATTGCAATCCAGAGGAACGTGCAACCCTCTCGATGCGGGGTCGGACCCGGATGGAGGGTGGGGCCTCCGGGCCCATCCGTGGGTTCCCCTGTGGGGGGAATCAAGGTTTGGGGCGTAGGGGGAGATTCCGCCGCGACCTCGCTGCCTCGAAGATGGAGAGTTCGGGGCGAAAGCCCCTTCTACGGGAAGATCCACTTTGTAGGAGCGGCTTCCGCCGCGACGCCTGCGTCATCGAAGCGAAGGTTCGGGGCGAAAGCCCCCCTACAGGAAGATCCATTTCATAGGAGCGGCTTCAGCCACGACCTTTGTGTCATCGAAGACGGAGGTTCGGGGCTAAGGCCCCTCCTATAAAAAACGCCCTCATAGGAGGATTGCGTGCAGGATCCGGAGACATTAGATTGAGCGAGGAGAGCATTTCGATGAGAAGTGGACCTTCTTCTGGAGAACCCGGATGATGCGCGCACTGAGCGGCCCCCCCTCGGCGACGCAGGTTTGGGAGGTTCTGGCCCGGGAGTGGCCAGCGCTGGGGATCTGGGTCCTGGCAGTCTTCGGTTTCGGATGGCAGGCGCTGGCGCAGGAAGGCATCGGACGCGGGCTCCCTGCCATGGGGATCTTCACGCTGCTGATGACCGCCTATCTCGGGAGCGTTTTCCTCCCGGCGGAAGGTGCGCGGCGCTGGGCCGGAGCGGACGTCCGGCGGGTCTACGGAGTTCCCTTCGCGCTCTGGTTCGCTGGGGCCCTGCTGGGGACCCTGGGAGGGCTCCCCACAGATCCGCCGGCCCTCTTCGGGGGCCTGGCCTTCCTGGTATGGCCGACGGCCCTCGTCCTTCACAACCGGGCCGCCTGGGGTCCGATCCCCGCCCTGGTGATCCTGGGCACCCTGGCCCTGATCCTGATCCCCGGTCCCCCTCCGGCGGATCCGGTGGGCTGGGCCTTTCGGATTGGGGCCGGGCTCTGGCCCCTCCCTCTCATCCTCGGATGGCCGGCCGCGACCCGCCCGCGGGCCCATCTGCTCTACTTCGGCGCGGTCCTGTTCGTGTGGTATGCGGTGGAGTTTGACCGCCTCCCGGCGCTGCCCCTGCTGCACGGCGGGCCGTCGTATTTCCACCTTGCGGCCATCCCCCTGTTCCTGTGGCTGATGCTCCTGAGCGGGCGCCTCCCCGACCTGGGGTTGACCTTCCGCTGGGCGGGGCGGGATGTCCTCTCCATCCTGGTCCATCTGGCCGGGTTCGCCGCCTTCGCCCTCCCCTTCGGGTGGCTCACCGGCTTCTTGACCCCGGCGTCGACCCGCTTGGGCCTGCCGGAGGCCCTTCTCCGCCTGCTGGCCATCTATCTCTTCATCGCCCTTCCCGAGGAGATCCTCTTCCGGGGCGCGCTGCACGTCCACCTGCAGCGGGCCTTAGGGTGGCCGCCGCTGCGCGTCCTGTTGCTTTCCTCGCTTCTGTTTGGCCTTGCCCATCTGAACAACCCCCCGAAGGTAGGGCTTTACGCCATCCTGGCCGCAGTGGCGGGCTTCTTCTACGGGCGGACATACTTGCAAACGGGGAAGGTGACCACGGCGGCGCTGGTACATGCCCTGGTGGACTGGGTGTGGGGCCTTCTGTTCTCGAGGTAGATCGGGCGCCCCTTGATCATTGCGTGAAGTGAAGGGGTAGGGGCGCAGCGGCGCTGCGCCCCCGCTTCGGATCATTCCGTCTTGCTGAACAGCCACACCGCGGGGATCAGGAAGAGGGCCCAGAAGGCGAGGAGGGCGATCAGGTTGATCTCCAAGGGATGGAGGATCAGCGTCCGCAGGATCGGCTCCGGAACCAGGCCCTGCAGCGCCGTCTGGCGTATGGCGTCCACCCCGTAGGTCACTGGGTCCGCGCGGGCCAGCCACTCCATCCAGAGCGGCACCTGGCGCAGGGGGAAGAAGGCCCCGCTGACGAAGAACATCGGCATCAGCAGGAAATTCATCATCATGTGGAAGCCTTCCATCGACCGCATGCGGGCGGCGATCAGGATGCCGAAAGAGGTCATGGTGGCCGCCACCAGGATCATCATCCCCATCAGCGTGAGGATCTGGGGGAGAGTGAACCGCACGCCGACCAGAGGAGCCAGGAGCATGATCAGCAGCCCCTGAATCAGGGCGGTGGTGCTGCCGCCGGCCATCTTCCCCAGGGCAACGGCAGCCCGCGAGACGGGAGCCACCAGCACCTCTTTCAGGAAGCCGAACTCCCGATCCCAGACGATGGAGACGGCAGAGAAGACGGCGGTGAACAACACAGACATGCTCAGGATGCCCGGGAAGAGGAAGGTCCGGAAGTCCACCCCGCTCATCCCTGCGGCCACGGCGGGGGCCAGCCCGTTCCCGAACACGATCAGGAACAGCATGGGTTGCCCTAGGGAGCTGAAGATCCGCGTGCGGTCCCGAAGGAACCGCAGGAGATCTCGATACCAGATGGTATAGACCGTTTTCAGGAAAGCCATAGCTCACCTCCGACCCCAGAGTCGATGGCTCAGGCGCATCCGCTCCAGGGGCGAGGCCTCCTCGTCCCGGATGGCGCGTCC
>JAGHYO010000002.1 GCA_017743605.1 Thermoflexus sp.
CGATCTTCAGAGGGGATCTGGGGGTAAGGGACGCCGGCCAGATCCGAGGCCCAGAGGGATTCCAACAGGGCTGGCACGTTGATGGGGTCATCCCATCTGCGGCCGCCGTCCCCAAGCAGGCTGCGCACCGGCCCATGGGCGATGATCCGGCGTCCCCCCTGATAACGGGTCCGGGCATATGCCCGCGCTTGATCCAGGGACCGTCGGGCGACGCCCAGGGCGATGGCCGCATGGCCCAGCCAGTCCAGGGCAAGGAGCCGCCGCAGACGCCGATGGGCTTCCTCCCCCCGAGCGAGGATCCGGGCGACACCCTCCTGAGCGATGAGAACCCCGCCCGCGTGCAGATGGCCCATCCGCGCCCCCCGGAGCCCCGGGCGCTCGGGGAGAGGGTCAGGAAGGATCGCTTGGGACATCTGCGGGAAGGGCGATCAAGGCTTAGGAAGAATCTTCCGTAGCGCGGGCGAAGAGCAGGAAGCCCTTGCCAGCTTCCCTTTTGGTATACTGGAGCAGAAAACACGGGAACAATGCCCTGTTCGGTTATAGTTCTCGCAGCGAGTCGTTGCGTCCGCGCCTCGGAGCCTTCATGGCGAATTGGCAACCAAGGAGACAGACCATGGAGCAGCTGGGAGGGGTCCTGATCGCTACGGCGTGCGGGCTGGGCCTCGCCCTGGCCCTCGCCGCATGGTGGCTGCTGAACCCACCCGCGTGGAGGAAGACGCTGACACGGGCCACGAAGAGACAAGAATCTCTTCAGGAGGGCTCCTTGCAGATCCGGCGCATGCTCTCGGACGCCGAGGCTGCCTTCTACTGGGCGCTGAAGAGGGCCGTCGGCGATCGATGGGTGATCCTCCCCAGGGTGCCTCTTCATCGCGTGTTCCGCCGCATCAAACATCTGCCCCGCGAGATGTACACCATGCTGGAGAATGGCGAAGTGGATTTCCTCTTGGTGCACCCGCGCTCCTGGGAACCGTTCTGCGGGATCGAGCTGGATGACAGCACGCATCACAGTCCCACCCGACGGGAGCGGGATCGCCGCAAAGAGGCACTGTTTCGGGCAGCGGGCATACCCCTGCTCCGCTGGAGCATGGGCGAGCGCTGGGACGTAGAGGAGATCGCCGCACGGGTGAGCGCCACCCTGAATGCCGCTCGAAAAGCCGAGGAATGAGCGGGGACTCCATCTCGACCTGTCGGAGGCCGCCGTGGAGCGCATCGGGTTCATCGGCCTGGGGGTGATGGGCAAGCCCATGGCTCGCAATCTGTTGAGGGCGGGCTATCCGCTGGTGGTCTACAGCCGCAGCCGTCCCCCTATGGAGGAGCTGGCGGCGGAGGGGGCAGAGCGGGCTGGCTCCCCTCGGGAGGTCGCCCAGCGCAGCGATGTGGTCATTACCATGCTGCCGGACACGCCGGAGGTGGAGCAGGTGCTGGCTGGGCCCGACGGTGTCTTCGAGGGCGGACGGCCGGGGCTGGTCGTGATCGACATGAGCACGATCGATCCGATGGCCGCGCGGCGCCTGGCGGCCCGGGCCGCCGAGCGGGACATCGCGATGTTGGACGCGCCGGTCTCCGGAGGGGAGATCGGGGCGATCCAGGGGACGCTCTCTATCATGGTGGGAGGGGATGCAGCGGCCTTCCAGCGCTGTCTGCCCATCCTGCAGGCCATGGGCCGGAACATCGTTTACATGGGGGAGGCTGGAGCAGGCCAGATCACGAAAGCAGCCAACCAGGTAGTGGTGGCGCTGACCATCGCTGCCATCAGCGAGGCCCTCGTGCTGGCGGCCAAAGCGGGGGTGGATCCGGCGAAGGTGCGCCAGGCGCTTCTGGGAGGATTCGCCGGCAGCCGCGTCCTGGAAGTCCACGGCCAGCGGATCCTGGAGCGGAACTTCCGCCCGGGGTTCCGGGTCCGCCTGCACCACAAAGATCTGCGGATCGCCTTGAGCCTGGGCCGAGCGGTGGGGACCAGCCTGCCTCTCACCGCCCTGGCCCACGAATGGCTAGGGGCGCTGGTGGCGCGCGGACAGGGCGAGCTAGATCACGCCGCGCTGGTGACGCTGGTAGAGGAGTGGGCCCAGACCCAGGTGCGCCCCCACTCCGAAGCGCTACCTCATGAGGGATCCGCAGGGCCGTAGGGCCCAAACAGATCCCTACCCTCCCTCGACCTCACAGATCTTGAGGGGACTGCTTTTCGTCAGCAAAGGAAGAAGAGAAGTCGGAAAACCCACGGATCCTTCGTCCCAGACTGCAGGGCCTATAACGCCTTCGTTTGCTTAAGGCGAGATCCGAACTCTATTTGCCCCTTACAGGCGGTGAGGGGCAGATCCATCGCACCACCCGTTCGTAGAACTCGTAGAACAGATCATCCCGTGCCTAGCCGGAGAGCACCACCCGCCGGCTCTGCATCCGATCAGGCGGATGAGGTGGATCCCCAGCTAGACCAGCCGGGCCATGAAGCCGGTGAAGGAGCGCCTGAACGCATGGGCGATAGCCACGTTCCGTCCGACGGTCACCAACGTCCTGGGATCCCGATACTGGAAAAGGAGCAGTGGGCAGCCCTTCAAGGCGTGCTGGATGTTCCGCGCCGCGAGGATCCCATGCCGGATAGCCGCCGGGGCGACCATCGGCAACCGTCCCGTTCCCTCCGGGAGAGCCACGTCCCCCACCACGGAGATCTCGGGACGGCCGGGCGCCTAAAGGGTGAAGGTCACCGACACCTGCCCTCCTGGTCCGAGCAGAAGCTGTGAGGCAGCTCCCAGGGCAGGCCTGTGTACGCCGGCTGTCCACACCAGGGTGGCCGTCTTGACCTCTTCCCCATCCTGCAAGCGCGCCCGCTCACGTTCCACCGCCGTCGCCGGAGCCCGCCGACACGCCTCCTGGATGCGACCAGGTCGGTGCGGGATCATGTCACGGGAATCCCAGAGCCTAGCAGAAGAGGCGGAGCTTCAGTAGCCTTCCCTTGCCTTGACCGGACGCAAGGAGCTCCTAACCCACCTCCCCTAATGCCAGGAGCTCTTGGTCCGCTGAGGGATGCGGTGTCTAGCGCGCCCTGGCCGGCCTGGAGATGCTGAGCGACACCGCCCGGGTGTATGGGATCGACGTGGAAACGCTGATCCACGAGATCGCGGGGAGCCGTCAACCTCCCATCGAGTGATCGCTCCCGAGATGCAGACCCTATCAGCCGGTGGTAGAATCCTCCCCGAAGCCTCCCGGGTCCCTCCGGGGAGCAGTAAGCGATGCACCGGAGGTCCGCTATGCCTCAAGCGGAGGTGCTGGCAACCGGCACGGAGCTGCTCAGCGGAGACGCGGTCGACACGAACTCGGCGCGCATCGCCCGAGCCTTGCAATCCCTCTCCATTCCCTTGGTCCAGATCACGGTAGTGGGGGATGATCTCCTCCGCATGGTGGCGGCCATCCGGGCGGCGCTGGCCCGCAGCGAGATCCTCCTGATCAGCGGAGGGTTGGGGCCCACGGCCGACGATGTGACCCGAGAGGCAGTGGCGGAGGCCCTGGGGCGCCCCTTGATCTTCGACCCGGGGCTGCTGGAGGTCATCCAGGCCCGCTTCCAGGCTTTCCGCGTGTCCATGCCCGAGAACAATCGACGCCAGGCCTTCCGGCCGGAAGGCTCTCGCGTCATCCCCAATCCCATCGGCACCGCCCCTGGGTTCCTGGTTGAGACCGACGGCCGCGTCCTCTTCGCCCTCCCAGGCGTCCCCCGGGAGCTGGAGCGCATGCTCTCCGAGACGGTGATCCCCTACCTTCGGGAGCGGTTTCCTCCCGCGGAGGCGCTGGCCTGGCGGGTGGTGCGCACCATCGGGCTGGGGGAAAGCTGGATTGATGAGCAGCTGAAGGATCTGCTCCGGAGCGAGAACCCACAGGTAGGGTTGAACGCCCATCCAGGGATGGTAGACATCCGCGTCCGGGCGCAGGGGTCCACGCCGGAGGAGGCTGCTGCCCGCGCTGAGGAGGCTGTCCGCTTGGTCCGGGAGCGGCTGAGCTGGGCGGTTTTTGGGGAGGGCCACCAAATCCCGGAGGAGGCGGTGATCACCGCCCTGCGGGCCCGCGGGGCGACCGTCTCCACGCTGGAGCGGGGCACCCTGGGGATGCTCGGGGGGCGCCTCGCTGCAGCGGATCCCGAGAGCGAGGTCTTCCGCATCGGTGAAGTGCGCGCCCGGCTGGCTGCCGCCCCGGAGCACGCCGCTGAGGCCATCCGGCGTCAGGCGGGGACCACCTTCGGGCTGGCGGCAGAGGTCCTCCCCGACGCGGAGGGCTTTCAGATCACTGTGGCCCTGTCAGCCCCTGAGGGTTCCCGAAGTCTCCGGCGCGGCCATCGCGGCCCGCTCCCCCACGCAGCCGAATGGGCCGCGCATGCGGCGATGGGCCTGCTCTGGCGCTGGCTCCAGGAGGGGCCATGAGGCTCCCGTTCCGGCCGACGCTGCCCCCGGTGCGCCTCCCGGTCTTCGAGGGCCCGCTCGATCTCCTCCTCTACCTGATCGAGCGCAACGACTTGGACATCACCCAGGTCTCCTTGGCCCAGATCGCCGAACAGTATCTGGAATACGTCGCCATCCTGCAAGCGCTGACCCTGGACCAGCTGGCGGAATATCTGGTGATCGCCGCCAAGCTCCTTTACATCAAGTCCTCCCTGCTCCTTCCTCGCCCACCGGAGCCGGATGCGGTCGAGGAAGATGCAGGAGAAGCGCTGGTGGAGCAGCTCAAGGCCTACCGCCTCTTCCGGGAGCTCGCGCGTCGGCTGCAGGCGCGGGAGGGGTTCACCACCTATGGCCGGACCGCGCCGCCGCCCCGGCTGGAGCCCGCTGGAACCGGACTGGAAGGCATCATCCTAGAGGATCTCCTCCGGCTGGCCCGTCGGGCCCTACGCTCGGCCGTCGAAGGGGCCCCAGTGGGAGCGTTTCTTCCTGCGTATCGCCTGACGATCGAGGAGGCCATGGAGCAGATCCTGGAGGCGGTGCGGAAAGGCGAGCGGGTGGCCTTCACCAGGCTGCTGCGGACGGCAGGGAACCATTCCGATGGCATCGCCTTTTTCTTAGGCCTGCTGGAGCTGCTGAAGCGGCGCCGGGTGATGGCCTATCAGAACCATCTGTTCGATGAGATTTACATTGAGCCCTTTCCAGAGCGCCTGTAAGGAAACCACCAGGGCTTCCTGCCGCCTTCGATATCCCAATAGACGTGCTGGGTTTCCCGAAACTCCTCCAGCCCCCCGGGCCCGGCTCCCGGCCGATCCCGCTGTGCTTCATGCCCCCGAACGGCCCGGCGTAGTCATCGATGAGGGGATCGTTGATCCAGACCGCGCCCGCCTCCGCCGCCTGACAGGAGGTGATCTGTGGCCACTTCAGTCAGGCGCAGCGTGGTCAGGGGGATGAGCTCGGAGGGCTTGAGCGCCACCGTGTTGCCGGCGGCCAGGGCCAGCGCGACCTTCCGGGCCATCAGGAGGATGGGGTAGTCCCGGGGGACAATGCATCCCACCACACTGTAGGGTTCCTTGAGCGCCAGGCTGATTGTGCTTGAGGTTGGGGAGATTGTCCTTGTTCAGCTCGGCCAGCGCGCCCTCCTTGATTTGGAGACCACGTAGTCCAAAGGCACGATGACATCGTAACCGGTGGCGCCGTCCTGCGGCCTAGCCAGCAGGCTCTCATTGGAATCATCAGTGTCGAGGATGACCTCGACTCCGCACTCCCGCTCGAACCGATCCAGGACCTCCTGGGCGATGTAATTCGGGGAACAGCGCCTCCTTTCCCGGTTGAGGGGTGTAGAGATCCTTTCGTTCACCTGCGGATGCTTTGGATCTCCTCACCCTGCCAGCAGACGCTCTGCCGAGATCCCGGCCTCCGCGAGCCGCCCCTCCAGATGCCGGCCGGCCTCCTGCACCAGCGTCCCTGCCTCCTCTGTCGTTGGGGCGGCTGCAGAAAGGTAAATCTGGATACGCACCCGTGGTCCGAAGGCCCGGGCCCGAGATTTGATGTAGACGTGCGGGAAGGCCTGGCTCACCTCTTTTAGCAATGGCGCCAGCCGGGATTCATCCCCGCAGTCGGTGAGCAGGCGCAGCTCCACAAACCCAGCCCTCCCCAGTCGGGCTTGCAAGTGCGGGGCGAGGGAGCCCTGGACGATGGCCTTCATCTCGTCGGGGACGCCCGGGAGACAGACGAGCAGCGTCTGTTCCAGAGGCAGAAGGACCCCTGGGGCGGCCCCCATGGGGTTGGCCAGGGGGATCGCTCCCTGGGGGAGCAGGGCCATCTTACGACGGGGAGGCGTGAGGTCCGGCTCTGCGACGAAACCCGCAGCTGCCAGCTCCCGGTAGCGCGCTGCCACCATCCGCAGCGCCTCCGGATGCTCCTCCAGGGGCCGTCCGGTGGCCATCGCCACCGCGGCGAGGGTCCGGTCGTCCGCGGTGGGGCCCAGCCCCCCGGTGGTGAACACCAGGTCCGACCCTCGGCGCAGGGCGCCCTGCAGCTCCGCTGCGATGGCCTCCACCTCGTCCGGCAACAACACGGCCCGCTGGACCTTCCCGCCCAGCCCGGTGAGGAAGCGGCACAGCCATGCGGCGTTGGTATCGGCGACCTCGCCGAGCAGCAGCTCGTTCCCAATGGCCAGGATCTCCGCCATCGGGGGATGAACGGGCATCCTACTCATTCCTCGCCGGGCTCCGTCCGAGCCGAACGGCTCATCACCCGTTCGATGCTGGCGATCAGATCCGAAGGGCCGAAGGGCTTGGTGAGGTAATCGTCAACGCGGGCGATGTGAAGACCGAGCATGCGATCGACGTTCTGGGCCCGGGCAGTGACCACGATCACAGGAATGCGGCGCAACTCGGGGTCCGCCTTCATCTGCTGGTAGACTTCCCAGCCATCGATGTCCGGCATCATCAGGTCCAGCAGGACGAGATCAGGCTTCTCCCGCCGGATGACCTCGATCCCCTCCACGCCGCCCGTCGCCCACCCGACCAGCTCGTAGCCCCGCCGGGTGACGATCAGGCGGATCAGATCGATCATGTCCTGGTCATCCTCGACGCAGACGATGCGGACCTTTCTGGGCTCTCCTGCAGTCATCATCCGCCCCCTTCTGTGTTCAGGAAGCAATCTGTTCGCAATTCAGCCCTCAGACAAGCGGGGCGATTTGCCTCCTCACCCCGTCCCTTGTGGGGATCAACTCTCCTCTTGCACGACGCGGATGTGGAGCTCCCGGAGCTGGCGTTCATCGACCTGCGAGGGGGCATCGAAGAGAAGGTCTACCGCGCTGGCGGTCTTGGGGAAGGCGATGACCTCACGGATGTTCGGCTCATCGGCTAACAGCATCACCAGGCGATCCAGGCCCAGGGCGATGCCCCCGTGGGGAGGGGCGCCGAACTCGAAGGCCTCCAGCATGTGTCCGAACCGGGCGCGGGCCTGCTCCGGAGTGTATCCCAGCAGCCGGAACACCTGCTCCTGGATCTCCCGGCGGTGGATTCGGATGCTCCCCCCGCCGATCTCATAGCCGTTGCACACAATGTCATACGCCTTCGCCCGAACCGTGGCCGGATCGGTCTCCAGGCGGTCCAGATCTTCATCCATCGGGGAGGTGAAGGGATGGTGCACGGCCTCCCAACGGCCCTCCTCCTCGTTCCACTCGAACATGGGGAACTCCAAGATCCAGGCGAAGGCGAACTCGTCCGGATCCGCAAGCTGCAGCCGGTCGCGGAAGAGCAGGCGGAGCCCGCCCAGGGACTTTGCGACCACCTCGGGGGCGTCGGCCACAATGCAGAGCAGATCGCCGGCGCCGGCCTCTGTCCGCTCCGCGATGAGGGCGCGCTCGCCTTCGGTCAGGAACTTGACGGCCTGGCCTTTCACCCCATCGCTGGTGAAAGCGAGGGAGATCAATCCCTTCGCCCCCTGCGATTTCACGTAAGACGTCAGCTCGTCGAGCTCGCGGCGGCTGTAGTCGGCACAGCCCGGGGCGCGCAGGGCCTTCACCTGCCCTCCGCCCCGGGCCGCCTCCCGGAAGATCTCGAAGGCGCTCTCCCGCGCTACATCCGTTAGGTCGACCAGCTCCAGGCCGAAGCGGAGATCAGGCTTGTCCGAGCCGAAACGGGCCAGGGCCTCGGCGTAAGTGAAGCGCGGGAACGGCGTGCGGAACCGCTTGTGCGGAGCAACTCGTTGCATCACCTCGATCAGCAGCCCATCGATCAGCTGCAGGACGTCCTCCCGATCCACAAAGGACATTTCCAAGTCCAGCTGGGTGAACTCCGGCTGACGGTCGCCCCGCGGGTCCTCATCGCGGAAGCAGCGGGCGATCTGGTAGTATTTCTCCAGGCCCGCCACCATCAGCAGTTGCTTCAGCTGTTGAGGGGACTGCGGCAGGGCGTAGAACTTGCCGGGGTGCAGCCGGCTGGGGACGATGAAATCCCGAGCGCCCTCGGGCGTGCTCTTGATCAGGATAGGCGTCTCCACCTCTACAAACCCCCGGGCGTCCAGGTAGTCCCGGATAGACCGGGTGGTCTGATGGCGCAACACCAGGTTCCGCTGCATGCGGGCTCGCCGCAGGTCCAGATAGCGGTAACGCAGGCGGACCGCCTCATCGATGCGTCGGCCGTCGTCGTCGACGGGGAAAGGCAGCGGGCGCGCGGGGTTCAGGATGCGCACCGCGTGGGCTTCTATCTCCACCTCACCGGTGGGCAGGTTCGGGTTCTCCGTCCCGGCGGGCCGCCGGCGCACCCGCCCGTGGACCTGGATCACGTATTCCAGGCGGACCTGATCCAGGGCCGCATGGGCCTCCGCGGAGCAGGAGGGATCCCCCACCACCTGGACCAGCCCGCTCCGATCCCGCAGGTCGACGAAGATCAGGCCGCCATGATCCCGGCGCCGGTGCACCCACCCGGCCAGCTCCACCATCTGGCCGACGTGGGCCGGGCGCAGCTCCCCACACCCATGGGTCTTCCACATCGAGGACCTCCATGCGCAGCGTCCGAATCGGTTGCATGGGATTATAAGGCATCGGCCTGGGGAAGACGGCAAGGGGAGCCCTCAGACAAAAGGATAGGGGCCGGGGATACGCGCGGCGCGCCTCCCCGGCCCCCGACCGCCTCCAGCCGGGCCCTGCGCGCTCCCGGCGGCTTAGCTTTCCGCCGGGGCACCCAATGGATGACGGGCGCGACGCACGACCTCCAGGATCTCCGCGAGGAGCGCCTCGGGGTCCGCACCCGCTTTCTGGAGCAGCCGCTCGATCCGCCCGTTGAGCCGTCGGCGGTCCTCCTCGGTCAGCGCTTTGGCCGTGAGCACCAGGATGGGGAGGGAACGGGTGGACGGATCCTCCCGCAGCGCCTCCACCACGGCGAACCCGTCCATCTCCGGCATCATCAGGTCCAGGATCACCAGGTCAGGCCGCTCCCGTCGGGCCAGGGCCACCCCTTCCGGGCCGTTCGCCGCTTCCAGAACGTGATAGCCCCCTGCGTTCTCCAGGACCCGGCGGATCAGCTGGCGATCGCCCTCCGAGTCATCGATCACCAGGACCTTCAGGGGGCGGGGTCGACCGTCCGCCCGCTGGATGGCTTCCAGCAGCTCCTCTTCGGTGAAGGGCTTGACCAGATATTCCGCGGCCCCCAGGCTGAACCCTCGACCCCGCTCGTTGAGGATCGAGCAGATGATCACTGGGATCGCCCGGGTTTGGGGATCGGCCTTGAGCTCTTGAAGGACCGTCCATCCATCCTTCTGGGGCATCCTGATGTCGAGGGTGATGGCATCGGGCCGGAGGCGGCGGGCCATCTCTAAGGCTTCCCGAGGATCGGTCATGCCGACCACCTCAAAGCCATGCTTCTCCAAATACCGCCGATACAGGGTGATCACACCCGGATCATCATCGATGCAGAGGATCACCGGCCGGCCCGGTCGGGGTTCGCCCGCAAGCCGCGGCCGGGCCCGGGGGAGCGTGAAGAAGAACGTCGAGCCCTTCCCGACCTCGCTCTCCACCCAGATGCGCCCGCCCATCAGCTCCACCAGACGCCGGGCGATGGCCAGCCCCAGCCCGGTCCCGCCGTAGCGCCGGGTGGTCCCGCTCTCCACCTGGGTGAACTCCTGGAAGATCTCCTCCTGTTTCTCCTTTGGAATCCCGATCCCAGTATCCTGCACCGCAACGGTGATAAAGAGATCATCTGCCCAGGCACGCACCGCGATGAAGCCCCGGTCGGTGAACTTGGCCGCATTGGAGACCAGGTTGAGCAGGACCTGTCGGGCTCGCTGCGCGTCCGCCCAGACCGTCGGGAGGTCCTCGGGGACCTCCTGGCAGAGCTCGATGGGTTTGTCTCGGGTCAGGCCGACGGCGGTGGACAGCACGCCGCGGATGATCTCCCGCATGTCCACTTCGGAGAACTGAAGCTCCATGCGGCCAGCCTCGATCTTGGAGAGATCAAGGATGTCGTTGATTAGGCCCAGCAGATGCTGGCCGGCGTTGTAGATGGCGGTGAGGTCCTGGCGCTGGGCATCCGTCAGCGGCCCGTCGATCCCCTTGAGGATCACCCGGCTGAAGCCGATGATGGAGTTCAGCGGGGTGCGCAGCTCGTGGGACATGTTGGCGATGAACTGGGTCTTCAGGCGGTCCAGCTCCCGCAGGCGCTCCGCGGTTCGCCGTTGCTCCTCGTAGAGCTCCGCGTTCTGAAGGGCCACAGAGATGACCTCGCCGATAATCGCCATCGCCTGCGCATCACCTTCGTCGAAAGCCCACGGCGCATCGGCCTCCACCGACAGCAGGCCCCACAGGCGACCGCTCCGGTAGAGGGGGAGGACCAAGGCGGAGCGGGTCCGTTCGCTGAAGAGGGCCCGTTCCTCGCCCAGGCCCTCCAGCTCTTGGAGCAAGATGGGCTCTGTGCTGCTGTGGGCGCGCGCGAGCGTCGACTCCGGCCCGAAAGCATCGAACAGCGGCAGGACTTGGGGGAGGCCACCAGAGAGGAGAGCACAGGTTTTGCACATCCACAGCCCGCTTTCCGGCAGATATTGATAGATACGGACGTTATGGAAGCCGAACCGTTCGTAGATCAGCTGGGTAGATCGACGGAGGACTTCCTGAGGATCCAGCTCTTGGATGATGGCCCCTGCGATTTCGGCGGTGGTCTGCAGGCGGAAGGTCTGGCGGCGGATCTCCTCAAACAGCGAGGCCAGCCAGAGGAGGCGGGACCATCGATCCGTGATCTCCTGCAGGATACGGCGTTCTTTCTCGGAGAGATCCGAGGCTCCCGGAAGAGCCACAAACCCCACCGTTTGGTTCTCGATCTCGATGGGGAACACCGGGCCGTCCGACGGCGGAGGAGAGGTGATCGAGACCAGCCGCGCCCCGTCGAAGAAATAACCGAACTGCCCGCCGGGGGTCAGCCACCGGCGAGCGATCTGACGCCCCAGCACGGTGTTCAGCTCATTCAAGGCGGCCTGGGTCTGCTCCAGCAGCCAAACGATCTCCGCCCCCCGGGCGATCATCCGTCCCAGGAAGGGAAGGATGCTCCCGATCACGGGATCACGCGCCTCCGCTTGGCTTGCCACCAGGGCCAGCCGCAGGTGGGGCCCCCGCGTCTCGGCCCCGGGCAACCCCTCTCGCAGCAGCAGCCATTCCCCGGCCTCGACCCGATCTCCCTGAAGGCCCTCCGGAAGGAGCAGGTGTTCGGGCAGCTCCCCGTGGACTGCTACGACCCGCTGGTAGATCCCTTCCTGGATCTGAGCGTAGACCCCGCATGGGAGATCCAGGTAACGCTCGAGGGCCTCGGCCAGCCGCCGGAAGAAGTCCTCCCGGCTGCGGGCGGAGCGGATCTCCTCCTCGATGCGCAGCAAGCGCTCCCCCCATTCGGCACGGGCGCGGAGGATCTCCTGGAGGGTCTGGGCCTCCCGCTGGGCCTTCTCCAGCGCAGTTATCATCGCCCGTGTGGTCCGTTCATGTTCCGAGACGAGATACAGCTGGCGGGCGTGGACCAGACGCTCCGCGAGCGCCTCTTCCAAAAGGTGCAACGGCTCCAGAGCCGCCGCAGGCAGCTGAGGGAAAGCTTCGCGCAGGAAGGCACGGGCCGCCCGGAACGCTCCGATCAGCGTGGAAGGGGCCATGCCCTGTCGGCCCCATTCCTCCCCGAAACGGGCGATCGCCTGGGAGTCCGGCTCGCCTCGCAAGGCGCCGACGATGAGCTCCTGCAACGTCCGGGCGACCTCAGGGATGGGACGGGGCGAGGCCATCCGGCCCAGGTTGTCCATCATATGACGCCGCAGCGCCTGGCGGAGCTGCTCCTCCAGGGCCTCGCTCAATCGCCGCAGCTCATCGGAAAGCCGCCCAGCACCCTCCGCCCTGACTTCCATGTTGCCTCCCGGCCCGAATGAGAAACCTCACTTCTCCAGGATCACCCCGTAGAACTCCAGATCCACCCCCTCTCGATCCTCCTCGGTGATATAGTCCGGTGGCAGACCCAGCCACTCCACCAGCGGCCGGAAGCCTCGATGATCCGGCCGCCAGGGGCGGACCAGCTCCTGGCATTCCTCAAGAGTGTAAAAATAGTAAGGCTGCCCCATTTGCTCGAACATGGCTAAGAACTGAGCCATGCGCGGGGTCATCTTGCCGGCAGCCTTGGTTTCGAAAGTGGCAAACATCTTGCTGCCCGGGGCGGCCCAGTCATAGAGCGCTTGCATTACGTGTCGCATCTCCTCCGGAGTAAAGAAGGGGGAAACCGCATTGAAACCGATGGCCACACGGCGCTCATCGCCGAACAGCTCTCGGATCTCCGGGGCGTTCAGGAAAGTCTCCGGCCGCTTCATGTCCGCTTGCAGATAGCGAACGTTGGGATTGCCGGCTAACAGCTCCCGGGAGTAGGCTACTGCGACCGGATCGATATCGGTGTAGATCACCTTGGCGTGAGGGGCAATGGCGTGGATATGATCCTCGGTGGGAAGCCCCGAGCCCAAATCCAGGAAATGATCGAAACCTTCCTCCACCAGAAGGCGCACCGCCTCCTGGAGAAAGGCCCGGAGCATGCGGACCCATTTCCGGGTCGAGGGAACGAGGCTGATCATGAACTCGGCGGCCTGACGGTCCGCCTCGAAGTTATGAGTCCCGCCCAGGACGTAATCATACACGCGGGCGGCGTTCGGCTGATCCGTCCCCACCGGGCTCCCCATGGGATGGCTCATGGTATCCCTCCTGTTGAATGGAAGTTGTGGAGGATCCGATCCACAGCACCAGCGGGACGCGCCGGATCCGTTGGGCCAGGGCCTCCAGGCCGGTCGTAGCCCTGCCGACCACTGTGGACTGCCCCAGCACCTGGGAGGTGAACTCGTTGACAGCCGCCTCGATCTCCGAGCGCAACTGCAGATCGGCGTAGAGCATCGCGTTGTTCAGGGCCACCGCCACTGCCCCGCTGACCGTGGAAAGTACGACCAGGTCCTCCTGCTTGAACGCGTAAGGGCGATCGGCCTGGATGGTGATGGCCCCCAGGACCCGATCGCCTACGATCAGGGGTACGGCCATCTCTGCTCGGGTGTCCGGGAGCAAGGGGTTCGCGTAACGGGCCTCGGCCTGGCTGACGTCCTGGGCGATCACCGTCTGTCGGCGGGCGCAGGCCTGGCCGATCATGGACTCCCCGCCGACGCGCAGGCGGTGCCCCTGGGCAACCATCTGCTGGCCGGCCTCCCCGGTGCCTGCCCGCAGAACCGCCCACTCCCCAGTGGAATCTAACAGGAAGGCCCCTACGTAGTAGTAATCGAACCGCTGGCGGATGAGATCCACCGCTTGTTGCAACAGCTCCTCCACATCCAGCACGCTGACGACGATCTGGGCGATCTCCGCAGCGGTCTGGATCCGGCGGGCCTGGCGCTGCGCCTCCTCATACAACAGGGCGTTCTCCAGGGCGACGGCGGCTTGCTGGGCGATGGTCTGAGCCAAACGCAGCTCCTCGGGCGTGAAGGCATGATAGGCCTGCATGTGATTCAGACCCACTATGGCGATCACCTGGCCCCGAGCTACCAGCGGGACGGCAGCGATGGAACGGATCCCTAGGTTAGCCAGCAAAACACCGTCGGCTTCCATCCGCTTGTCCTGGAGAACATCCAACGCCCACTGGGGTTCACCAGTTTCTATCACTTGGCAGGTGAAGGCGTTGTCAGCCCATACTTGAGTTCCAATCAAGCCTAGTTCCGGATACTCCGCCACCAACGTCCCGAAATCCCGCCCTTTCTCCCACAGCACCGCGCCGCTGTGGTCCGCCCCCAGCACCTCCACATAGGCCCGGCAGACAGCCTCCAGGATCTCATCGCGATGGAGGAGACGGGAGAACTCCATGGCCAAGCGGCGGAGGGTCGCCAGCTCCCCGGTCCGGGCCTGCGCCTGGGCGTACAGCCGGGCGTTGTGCCAGGCGGTGGCCAGCTGATCTGCCATCACCTGAAGCGCTTGTACGTCCTCTTGGGTGAAGGCGGCCGGTTGCTTGGACTGGATGTCGAGGACCCCGACCAGCTCCCCGCGCACTCGCATCGGCAGAGCGATCTCGGAGCGGGTGTAGGGGAGGAGGGGGTTGGCGAAGCGGACCGGCTCGGCGCCCACGTCCAGGGCGATGCGGGCCTGCCGGTGGGCTGCCGCCCAGCCCACCATGGATCGCCCGCCGATCTCCAGCCGGTGACCTCGTTCCTTCATGATCCGGCCGGGCTCCCCGGTGCCAGCGGCCAGCACCATCCATCGGCCCTCTGCATCGGGGACGAACCAGCCCACGTAGTAGTAATCGAAGCGCTCCCGGATCAGCTCAACGGCCTCCGTCATCAGCTGGTCCGGATCCAGGATGGTGGACGCAATGCGGCTGACCTCCGCCGCCGCCTGCAGCAGGCGGGCCCGGCGCTCGGCCTCTTCGAAAAGCTCCGCCCGTTGGAGGGCCAGGGCCGCGCCGTGGGCAAGGGTGGTGGCCAACCGGAGCTCCTCGGCGGAGAACCAGCGCTCCCGCCGGCTGTCCCAGACCTCCACGTGCCCGTAATACTGCTCGCCGACTACGAGGGGGATCAGCGACACCGTCCGGCCGCCATGTTGGGCCAGGAACCGCGCCTCCGGGGCGCCTTGGGCCTCCAGCTCGCTCCGCCGGAGGACCATCGGCTGCCGCGTCCGGCGCATCTGCGCGTAGAGCGGATAGTCCTCGTAACGATAGTAGGCGCCCGCATCCGGGATGCGCTCCTCCGGCGTGGCCTCAGGAGCGTAGAACTCACTGATGACGAAGAAGCCCCGCCCATCGGAGGACTCCCGGCTCACATACGCGCTGGTTGCGCGCAGGCCGAGGGTGAAGGCTCGGCAGGTCCGGGCCAGCAGCTCCACCGGCCCAGAGGACTCGGCGAGGGAGGCAGCAATCTCGTGGAGCAGGGCCTGCTCCCGCAGCTGATGCTCCAACAACTCGAAGAGGCGGCGGTTCTGGATCACCACCGCTGCAGTATCGGCAAGGACCTGCAGCCGGTGGATCTCCCGTTCCGCTAACTCCAGGGGACGCTGGACCCCCTGGGCGATCAGCCACCCCCAGAAGACGTTGCCGGTCCAGAGGGGGAAGAAGACGATGGAGCGCACGCCCTGCCGGAGATAGAAGGCGCGGCTGGTCTCGTCCAGCCACGGATTGGTGGCCACGTCGGGGACAAAGATGGGCTCTCGGGCGAACTCCCGGGCAATGATCGGCAGCTCCGCAACGGTATAGCGCCGGGGTTCTGTGAGAAGCCCCCGCTCCCGATCCCAGACCAGCCGGGCCTGGAGGGCCCGCTCCTCTCGCGGGGCTTCTGGATCCTCCACAATGGCCAACACATAGCGATCCGCCCCCTGGATCAGGAGGTGGGCCATCATCGCCTGGGCTACCCCCTCAACGGTGGTCGTAGCCGTCAGATCTCGGGCGGCCTGATACAGAGCCTGGGTATCCTCCAGGGCCACCTGGGCCTGCTGGTAGAGCCGAGCGTTCTCGATGGCCACCGCCAGCTGGTCCGCCAGGATTTGCAACACCGAGAGGGCCCCAGCGTCGAAGGCTTCTTCCAACGTGCTTTGAACATCCAGGGCTCCGATGATCCGATCCCCGATTTTCAGCGGGAAAGCGGCCTCGGAGCGAGTCCCCGGGAGCAGCTCGTTCTTGAAATGGACGGGGTCCTCGGCGGTCCGCTGGGCCACCCGGGACTTCCCGTTCGCGGTCACCCAGCCGATCAGGCTCTGCCCGCCCACCTCTAGCCGATGGCCCCGCTCCTTCAACTTCCGGCCGATCTCCCCAGTGGACTCGCGCAACACCGCCCACTGGCCGGTTTCATCGATCAGGAACACCGAGGCGTGGTAGTAGCCCAGGCGCTCCCGGATCAGGTTCACCGCCCTCTGGAGGAGCTCGCTGAGATCCAGGGTGGAGGCGATGAGGCGTCCCATCTCCGCCGCCGTCTGCAGCTGATGGGTCCGCTCCTGCACCCGTCGCTCCAGGTTTTTGTAGAGATCCTGGAGCCGAACGGACATCGCGTTGAAGGCCTCCGCCAGCACTCCCAGCTCGTCCTGAGAGATGACCGGGACCCGGACGGCGAATTGGCCCGCGCCTATGCGCTGGGCCGCTTCCGTGAGCGCTCCGAGGGGTCGGGTGAGGGAGGAGGAGGCGACAAAGGAGAGCGCAATGGCGAGGGCACCGAGGAGGGCCGTCCAGAGCAGGGCCTGCTGCCCCAGGCGAGCCACTGACGCCAGGGCCTCATCTTGTCGCTGCACCACCGCCAGCGTCCAACCCTGTTCCGCCAGGGATGGGAGCCGATGGGCGATCCCTGGTCCTACGCGACTGTGGGCGACAAGCCATTCCGGAGCGAGCGAGGCGCCCTCCGGCCGAGCGAGATCCCCTGGCTTGAGCCCGAGATCTGTGATCCGATGCTCCCGAAGCAGCAGTCCAAGGGGATCCATCAGGATCGCCCCATCCCGATCCAGCAACAGTGCCCGCCCGGTGCGTCCGATCCGGAGCTGGCTGATGACCCCGAAGATGTGCGAGGCGCCATAGGCGCTGCGCAGCACCCCGACCGCCTGATAGGTGTCCGGGCGGTAGATGGGAACTGCCAGGTAGACGACAGTGGTCTGGAGGTCCTCATCGAACTGGAGGGCGCTGATGTACGGTGCACCCCGTCCCCGATCCCAGGCCGCCTGCCACCATGGCTCCTGATTGAAGCGATAGGCGCGAGGAGGCTCCGTGGCCGCGATCAGGATCCCGTGGGCGTCGGTGAGGAGCAGGTGCAGGTGCCCTGTGAGACGGTCCCGGAGGGCGCGAAGCCGGTCGGCGGCCGGACCCTGGAGGATCTGTTGGCGCAGGCTGGAATCAGGCTGGAGCCAGAGGGGTTCCTCCTGCTGGACGGCGCGCTCCCGGAGAAGGGGGTCAGCGCGACGATCCGAGTGCGCGATGGCCTCGGAGACCAGCGTCTCCTCCTCGGCGCCCAGGCTTAGGCTCTCCACCTGATGCCAGAGATCCTTCTCCAGGGCCGCCCGCTGGGCCTGGGCCACCCTCTGAAGTTCCTCCACGATCCGGCGCTGCAAGGCGTTTTCCAGCAAGAGCCTCGCCGCCCACACCGTCCCCCCCGTGCTGACCAGCACGATGAGGACGAACCCGGCCAGGAACTTCCAACGCAACGGCCATGAACCCCAATTGAGGGACACCATCGCGCGCCCTCCTCAACCGAGTGTCCACACGCCCTCGCCGGCGAGGATGCGGCGGATCTGATCGGGGAAGGCATCCGGGTCGATGGGCTTGCCGATGAAGCCGTCGAAATCCGCCTCCCGAGCCCGCCGCATGTTGTCCTCCGTGGCCTCCGCCGACACCGCCACCACCCGGGTTCCCCGGAAACGAGGATCGGCCCGGATCTGTCGGAGGACCTCATAGCCGTCTTCGTACGGCAGATGGATGTCTAGCAGGATGAGATCGATGCGAGGCAGCTGTCCAGCGAACTCCAGGACCTGCCAGCCCGAAGCCTTCCATTGAATATCCCGCACCCCCAGGTAGCCCAGCAGGCGGGCGATCAACACGAAGTTCTGAAGGTTATCCTCGACCACCAGGATGGTGGCCTCCTTGGGGTCCACCGAAGGGTTCAGCCGCTCACCGCCCATGCGGGGCCTCCCGGTCCTTCAGGAACGCAGCGATCTGCTCCGGCAACGCATCCACATCGATGGGCTTGGGGATGTAGCCATCGCATCCGGTCGCCAGGGCCCGCTCCCGGGTGCCGCGGATCACATCCGCCGTGAGGGCGACAATAGGGATCCCTTCCAGATGAGACATCCGCTTGAAGCGACGGACCAGCTCATAGCCGTCGATGTCGGGGAGATGGAGGTCGACCAGGATCAAGTCGGGGCGCATCGAGCGGGCCAGCTCCAACCCTCTGGGCCCGTCCTCCGCCTCCACAACCTGATATCCCTCTGCCTCTAAGATCCGCCGGACCAGCAGCCGGTTTTCGAGATTGTCCTCAACGTATAAAATAAGTGCCCCCATCCGGCTCCCTCAAAGATTCAGGATGCGGGATGCCGCCTCACGCCTGTTTGAATCCGGCGGCAAGACTAATCTAACCCGAAAAGGGAAGCCTGTCAAGCGGGATGGTCCCTCGGAGCCCGTTCGGTCTATTTAAAATAACCGGGAAAGGGGGGCATGCGGTTACGGAAGGCAGAGGACCTTTGCTGGAAGGCGTTCCTCCCATCACTTAGGGAACGTCGCGCAAGGGAGGATCCCTTTCGCCTCAGGGTGGAGGGGCACCTATGAGCGTCACAGCACCCCAAGGATTTCGGGCGGCCGGGGTGGCCTGCGGGATCAAGGCCAATGGCGCCCTGGATCTGGCCCTGGTGGCCAGCACCCGTCCCTGCACTGCCGCCGCCGTCTTCACCACCAACCAGATCAAGGCGGCCCCCGTCCGATACGATCAAGTCCTCCTCGCCCGCCGGCGCACCGGCTTCCGGGCCGTGCTCATCAACTCTGGGAACGCCAATGCATGCACCGGGCCGCGCGGGCTGTCGGACATCTACGCCATCGTGGACCTGGCCGGGTTCCTCCTCGGGTTCCCGCCGGACACCATCCTGATGATGTCCACCGGGGTGATCGGGGTCCCCCTCCCGGTCGATGCCATCCGGGCCGGCCTTCTCCAGGCCATCCCGGCCCTCTCCGAGGAAGGGGGAGAGGCGGCCGCTCAGGCCATCATGACCACCGACACCCGGCCGAAGATGGCGGTCCGCCGGCTGACCGTGAACGGCCTCCCGGTGACCATCGGCGGGATGGCGAAAGGGGCCGGGATGATCCATCCCCATATGGCCACGATGCTGGCGCTGATCACCACGGACGTTGCGGTGGAACCCGAACTCCTGGACGACCTTCTGCGGGCTGCAGTGGACGCCAGCTTCCATCGGATCAGCGTCGACGGCGACCAGAGCACCAACGACACCGTGCTGATCCTGGCCAATGCGGCCTCCGGCGTCACCCTGGATGCGCGCACCGCGCCCCTGTTCCGGGAAGCCCTGATGGACCTGTGCATCGAGCTAGCCCAAGCCATCGTGCGGGACGGCGAAGGGGCCACCAAGTTCGTGGAGATCCGGGTGCGGGGAGCCCGCACGCCCCAGGAGGCCCGCCACATCGCCCGCCACATCGCCCGCTCGCCGCTGGTGAAGACCGCCTTCTACGGGGAGGATCCTAATTGGGGGCGGATCCTCGCCGCCGCCGGATCCGCTGGCATCTCCCCGGACACGGAGGCCATCTCCCTCTGGATCCAGCGGGGAGAGGAACCACCCCTGCTGCTCTTCGATCGGGGATCCCCAGCCCTGTATTTCGAGGATGTCGCACGACAGATCTTCGCCGCCCCTTCCTTTCGGGTGATCCTGGAGCTGGGCCTGGGGGATGGAGAGGACTGGGTCTGGACCTGCGATCTCTCCCACGAATACGTGACCCTCAACGGGCGGTATCGGACGTGAGCGCGATGAAGGCCCCAGCGCGCGAGGACATAGAGGGCTTTCTACGGGAGACCCTGGCTCGGCTGATCGCCATCCCCTCCCCCAGCGGCGAGGAGGGAGAAATCATCAGGTTCCTGGAAGGATGGCTCCGGGAACGCAAATTCCCAGTTGCTCCCTTCCTGGTACCCGATCATCCCTGGCCTAACCTCTTGATCCATCCTCAGCCCCGCCCACGATTGTTAATCGATGTCCACGTCGACACGTTCCCCGCGCACGATCACCCCCACCCGTATGAGGCGGTGGAACGGAAGGGCCGGATCTACGGGCGGGGGAGCGCCGACGTCAAGGGAGGGCTGGCCGCGCTGCTGGGGGCGCTTATGCTCCTCGGCCCCGAGCGCCTCAACGGATCCCCCGTGACGATTGCCCTAACGGTGGACGAGGAGAACAGGGGCCGGGGGGCAGAGGCCCTTGCTCAGGCGTGTCGGCCGGAGGCCGTGCTCGCCATCGAACCCACCCAGCTGGAGATCCATATTGCGGAGGCCGGCACCGTAGAGCTTGCCCTCGAGATCCAGGGCCAGCCGGCCCACGGCTCGGCAGTGGAGCGCGGCCGCAACGCCATCCGCATCGCGATGGCGCTCATTGAGGAGCTGGAGGCCCTCCCGGCGATCCGGGCCCAGCACCCGCGGATCGGCCGCGGCGCCGTGACTCCCCTGTTCATCCACGGCGGGAGGCGGGCCTTAGCGATCCCTGACCGTTGCGCCCTGCACCTGGACCTGCGGTGGCTCCCCGGGATCCCGCGCGAGGACCTGCTCGCCCAGCTCAAAACCGTCCTCGCGCGCCATCCGGTCACCTGGGAGATCATCGACCTCTCGCCGCCTTTTGAGACCGATCCCCAGGCCCCGCTGGTTCAGGCCTTGGCCCGTGCCCTTACGGAAGCCGGCCTCCCCGTCCGCCTGGGCGGGATGCCCAGCTGGACCGACGCGGAGCCCTTCGCCCGGTATGGCGCTCAGGCCGTCGTCTTCGGCCCGGGGACCCTCGCCGTCGCTCACACCTCCGACGAACACATCGACCTCCTCGAGCTGCATCAGGCCACTCAGGTCTTCCTCGCCCTCCTCGAACAGTTCACCCCCGCAACCTAAGCGCGCGCAAAATCTCCGCTCGGTCGCTGAAACCGACAGCTGCCTTCACTGGTAAGCCGAAATTCATTTCGGCGTTCCTGTGTTTGTTGTAGGAGCCGCTCCCGCCGCAACCCTTTGCCCCATCGAGAACCGGAGGTTGAGCGTTTCCAAGGCGGCTTCCGCCGCGACCCCCGCGTCACCGAAGACCAGGTTTCGGGGCGAAAGCCCCTCCTACCAAAGATCAATCCCTGTAGGCGCGGCTTCCGCCGCGGCCCTTTGCCTCATCGAGAACCGGAGGCTCGGGGTTTCCGGAACGGCTTCCGTTGCGACCCTTGCGTCGTCGCAGGCGGAGTTTCGAGGCGAAAGCCCCTCCTACAGAAGCCGTCTTTTTGCAGGAGCGGCTTTCGCCGCGACCCTTTGCTCTGTAAGAGCTGCTTCCGCCGCGACCCTTTGCCTCATCGAAGGCCGAGGTTCAGGACTGTAGACGCAGCTTCCACTGCCATCCTTGTGCCATCGAAGACAGCAGGTCGGGGCTAAAGCCCCTCCTACAAAAACCGTTTTTTGCAGGCGCGGCTTCCGTCGCAGCCCCTTGCGTCATCGAAGACAGAGGCCCGGGACTGAAACCCCTCTTACAAAACGGGTTGCAGCTTTTCCTCTCTAACGCTCGGGCATTGGATGCAAAGCGATTACGGACCTTGGCCCTGCTTGAACCGATCGCGCAACGGGAGAGGGAAAGATTGCCTCTTCCCCTCTTCAATCACTCCAGGGAATGAGCAGTAGGACAACAATTCGCAGTTGTCCTACGATTTTGAGAGACACCCATCCCCACCCCCGCTTGACATCGAACAGATGTTCGCATAAGATTTGGGAAAATTGGGATAAGCCCTGGGATCCGGTGCGCACTTTCTGTTGGGGGGGAGGGAGTCCCATGAAGCAAAGGCAGCGGTCGCGGGCGCGGCGGGATCTGAGAACGGAGATCTTTCGGTTCATCGCCCGTTGGCATCGAGCCCAGGGGACTTCTCCGACAGTTCGGGAGATCCAGAAGGGATTACAGATCTCCTCTCCGTCAGTGGTGCATTATCATCTGCGCCAACTGGAGGAAGCGGGCCTCGTCCAGCGGCTCGACCGGCGGTCCCGGGGGCTCCGGCTCCGTCAGTGGCCCGATGGGCTGGCCCCGTCGGAGGATCTGATCCCCCTGCCCTTGATGGGGTCCATCGCTGCCGGCGATCCTTTGCCGGATCCGAATGCGGAGCCGCAAGGATGGATCCCTATCCCCCGCATCTGGCTCCCTGGGTCAGATGGGCTCTTCGCCCTGCGCGTGCGCGGGGATTCGATGATCGACGCCCTGGTTCAGGATGGCGATCTGATCGTAGTGAAGCCTGCGGCCCAGGTGGAGAACGGGGAGATGGCGGTGGTCTGGCTGCGGGATCGCCACGCCACAACGCTGAAACACGTCTACTATGAGCCGGAGCGGAGGCGCATCCGGCTTCAGCCCGCCCATCCATCGATGAAACCCCTCGTGCTCCCCGAGAAGGATGTTCAGATCCAGGGGAAAGTCATCCAGGTGTTTCGCAATCTAAACGGAACCTCCTTCCCCATCGAGCCCTCGATCGGATAGAGCCTGATGCCCCTTCATCGTTGCGTCAAGGCAGAGGCGCAGCGGCGCCGCGCTCCTACGCGGATAGGGCAAGGCAGTTTTTTAACCCCCGCAGGGGGTCGCGGGCGAAAGGAAGACGGGCTCTTCCCGAGCGGGGATCACATGGACATCCACCGCATGGATGCTCCTGCCGGGACAGCCCACGATCCGCAGGTTGAGATCGACGTCCACAATCTCAGGATGCCGCTGCAGCATCCCGCTGACCCGTCGCAGGAACCTAAGGACCCGCTCCGGCTTCTCCAGACGCCCCTCCCGGCTGCCCCGCAGGAGACGGCGGCCGATGGCCGTTTCCTCCAAATGGCTTCCGCCTCGCTGAAGGGCGCCCGCTGAAAGGCGACATCCTCCTGGCGCTCCGTCTCCACCCCACCCGCTCCGAACATCACCACGGGGCCAAAGGGGGGATCCCGATCGGCGCCGATGATGCGCTCCAGGCCCGGTGGGGCCCCGCGCTGAATCCGCGCACATTTCGTGGGCCGGATCCGCTGGGAGAACGCGTCCCGCACCCCGTCCAGCGTCCGGAGGTTCGGGATCGCCCCGCCCCCCGCGCCTTTGTGGACCAACCCGGGGGCCACCCGCTGAAGGTCCGCTGGATCGCCCAGGCGCTCGGCCAGCGCCATCGCCTCATCAGGGGTCGCGGCCCACCCGGAAGGGAGCACGGGCAGGCCCCACGCCGCCAGCTCCGCTCCCGCTCGGGGATCCAGCCGATCATTCCCCCGCGCCACCGCCTCGTGAAGCATACAGGCCGCCTGCCCTCAATCGACCGGAAGCGCGGGCGCTATGGGCTCCCGCAGACGACGCCGGCGCTGCGCCCACTCCCGCAGGACCCCCGGGGCAAAGGCCGCTCGACGAGGTCCCCGCCCAAAATCTCAACGAATGCTTGGAGGGATGTATTGTTCGCGCGCGCGTTTTCCCCAACATTGATCAGCAAAAATGAGCGCGCCCTTCCTTGCGTGTGGGTTTGTCCCAAGATGGTCAGGAGCCCAGAGGCCAGGCCGTAAAGGGGGCCAGACCGCAAACCGCCTGGCAGAAAACCCGCAGGCGCTGGAAGCGACCTCTCTCCCTCAGCCGCCTTTCGGGAACACGATGGACAGGGGCGGAGCTGAAAGCTTCAGCGCCCCCCTTCTGCGCTGCTGCTGCTCTTTGTGTTCCTGCAACTTGACGAATTCCCAGCAGGACATGATAGGATACGGGCCTCAGAAAATTCCACGGAGGGGATTCTTCATGGTGCTCAGCGATCTTCTGATCCCGGCCGCGCTACGCCGGACCCGGGCGCAGCGGCTGTTCGCAGACATCGCCCTGATCTTAGGCGGCAGCCTGCTCACTGCGCTGATGGCCCGCGTGGCCATCCCCTTGCCCTTCACCCCGGTGCCCATCACCGGCCAGACCTTCGCGGTGCTGCTGGTGGGAGCCGCCCTGGGGAGCTGGCGGGGGGGCCTCAGCATGGTCGCCTATCTCCTCGAGGGGGCCCTCGGCCTGCCGGTGTTCGCCGGGGGAGCGGCCGGGCTGGCTCGATTGGGGGGACCGACGGGGGGCTATCTCATCGGGTTTGTGGCCGCGGCGTTCGTCACCGGCTGGCTGGCGGAACGGGGATGGGACCGACGGCCGGCGACGACGGCCCTGGCGATGCTGGCGGGCAACGCAGTCATCTACCTGTTCGGCCTGCCGTGGCTAGCCGGGTTCGTCGGAGGCTTCTTGGGCCCGAAGGGCGCGCTGGCCCTAGGGCTACTTCCCTTCGTGGTGGGTGATCTTCTGAAACTCCTCCTGGCGACCATCGCCCTCCCCTCTGCCTGGTTCCTCGTCCGCCGCGTCCGCGCCTTGTAACGGATACGGGCTTCCCGGAAAGCGGCGGGGGTGCGGCGTTTCCCTTGCGCCCCCGCCGCGGCTTTCCTCACCCACCCTGTGAAGTTGAGCCTTCTGATGCTCCGGAGGACAATCCGCCTCGGGAAAATGAAACGGAGCCGGACAAGCAAGATGGAGCGCGAGGGGAAGCCATCCGCGATCTCCGAAGTGGAACGCGCCATTGGGGAGGCGTTGCTGCGTTGGTATGAAACCCGGCATCGCGACCTGCCCTGGCGGCGGCGGCAGGATCCCTATGCCATCTGGGTGGCGGAGGCGATGCTGCAGCAGACCCGGGTGGAGACGGTCATCCCTTATTACGAGCAGTTCCTGGCCCGCTTTCCCACGCTCCGGGACCTGGCCGCCGCGCCCCTGGAGGAGGTGCTCAAGGCCTGGGAGGGGCTGGGCTACTACGCCCGGGCCCGCCACCTGCACGCGGCGGCCCGCCGCCTGATGGAAGAACGCGGCGGGGAGTTCCCCCGCACCCTGGCGGAGTGGCGGCGCCTGCCAGGGGTCGGCCCATATATGGCCGCCGCCATCTTGAGCATTGCCTTCGGCCAGGACATCGTTGCCCTGGACGGCAACGCCATCCGCGTGCTCGCCCGCCTGTTTTCCTTCGATCAGGACCCCCGACGCGCTTCGGGCTGGCGGCAACTCCAGCAGCGGGCACAACGCCTGCTCCCAGCCGGACGGGCTGGAAGCTTTAATCAGGCCCTGATGGATCTGGGAGCCACCCTTTGCACGCCCAAATCCCCGCGCTGCTCGGAGTGCCCCCTGCAAGCCTTCTGCGCGGCCTACGCCCAGGGGAACCCAGGGGCCTTCCCGGTCCGGGCCCCCCGGCGGGCGCTCCCCCATTATGACGTGACAGCGGGGGTGATCGAGGTGGACGGCCAGGTGCTGATCGCCCAACGGCCTCTGCAGGGCATGCTGGGGGGATTGTGGGAGTTCCCCGGGGGGAAGGCGGAGCCTGGGGAGAGCCTGGAGGACTGCCTGCGCCGGGAGCTCCGGGAGGAGCTGGGGATCGAGGTCGAGGTGAGAGAGCCCCTGATGACCCTCCGCCACGCCTACACCCATATGCGCATCACCCTCCACGTCTTCCGATGCCGCATCCGCTCCGGCGCCCCGCAACCCATCGGCTGCGCCGACGTCCGCTGGGTTCCCATCGCCGAGCTGGACCACTACGCCTTCCCCCGCACGGATCAGCGGATCGTGGAATGGCTGCGGCAGGAAGCGCCTTCGCTGCTCACCCGTTGGACCACGGATCAATCGCAAACTTGAACCCCTGGCGGCGCTCCATCCGCTCGAAGGCCTCCAGCAGGCGTGGGAGAGGAAGCTCCCCGCTGATCAGGAGATCCACCGGGATCTGCCCGGCGCGCAGCAAGCTTAGGGCGGCACGGACAAAACGGGGGTGGTGGTGGAAGACCCCGCGCAGGGTGAGCTCCCGGTAGTGGAGACGAGCGGTGTCGAAGGAGGCCCGCGTGCCGACCGGGCAGCCGCCGAACAGGATCACGCGCCCGCCCGGCCGCGCCAGCTCCGCAGCCGCCTCCCAGGCCTCCACCCGCCCGACCGCCTCGATGACCACATCCGGCAGCTCCCCGAACGTCTCGGCCAGCCGGTCCTCTAGGGCGTCCCGCGGATCCAGCAGGAAGCCCACGCCGATGGATCGGGCGGCCTCCCGGCGCTCGGGATGGGGATCCGCCAAGGCCACTGCGGCGCCCCGGAGCTTGGCCAGATGGGCCAGCATCAGGCCCAGGGCGCCGCCTCCCAGCACCAGCACGGTCTCCCCGGGCCGGATCTCCGCGGCCTCAACTCCCCGGAGGGCACAGGCCAGGGGCTCCACCAGGGCCGCGGCGGCCGCAGGCAGGGAATCCGGGATCGGATACAGGTTCACCCGGACGATGGGGGCGGGGATGCGGGCATACTGGGCAAAGGCCCCGAAGAAGAACGTGAGGTGAGGGCAAAGGCTGAACTCCCCCCGCTGACACATCCGACACGATCCACAAGGCGCGGAGTTGGCCGCCACCACCCGCATCCCGGGCCGGAAATCCGTCACCCCCTCTCCCATCGCGACCACCTCCCCGGCCACCTCGTGGCCGAAGGGAGAGGGCAGCGGGCCCAGGGCCGGATGCCGGCCCCGCCGGAAGATCTTCACGTCGGTCCCGCAGGTCAGCGCCCGCTCCACCCGGATCACCACCTCGCCCGGCCCGGGCTCCGGCACCGGCACCTCCTCCAGCCGCAGATCCCCTGGCCCATGCAACCGAGCCGCCAGCATCCGTTCCGGCATGGCCCCCTCCGGATACGAGACGAATGCGATCCATCGGAAGGATCAATCACCGTCGGAGCAGCTTTCGCCGCGACCCGTTGCGAGATCAAAGACAGGGTTCGGGGCCAAAGCCCCTCCTACAGGAAGACTCCCATTGCTCCGGATTTGCGCGAAGCCCTGAAAGAGATGCACAATGAACCCACGGATGCGTTTATGATCTTCCCTCACCGAACGGGGGGCAGCAAGATGGCAGAGATCCGAGAGAAAGTGATCCTCCGATCCGGCCAGCGGATCCCCTTTGACGCCCGGTCCTTCCGTTGGGAAGGCGTCGAACCTGAGGCCTATAAATTCAGCCTGGGGGAGGCCCGTGGGATGGGCTGGCGGGGGATCACCCGATTCACCCTGGGCGGCCCCCCGGAGATCCCCTGCCGGTTCCAGATGCGTTACTTCGAGCTGGCCCCCGGCGCCTACTCCAGCCTGGAGAAGCACCAGCACATCCACCTGATCATTGTTATCCGGGGGAAAGGGAAGGCCCTGGTTGGGCCGGAGGTCTTCGAGGTCGCCCCCTTTGACATCGTCTACGTTCCCCCGGAGGTCCCCCATCGCTGGATCAACGATGGCGACGAGCCCTTCGGGTTCCTCTGCGCGGTGGACGCCGAGCGCGATCCCCCGCGTCCGGTCGACGGGGAAGAATGGAAAGCCCTTAAGCAGAACCCGAAGACTGCGCCCTACGTGTTCTGACGAATGAAAGGCCGGCGAGGAAGAAGAGGTTGGGTGCTCCTGAGGCTTCTCTGCCTCTCACTGGAACGGATACACTAGGACCTTTAACGCCTCGTAAGATCGCATGGCCCGATATCCCTGTGGGGCCTCCTCCAGAGGCAGGCGGTGGGTGATCAGGGATTCCACCGGCAAGCCTTCCGAGAGGAGGGCGAGGGCCTCGCGCATATCCGGAGGGCCCGCGGAGTAGCTGGGGATCACCCGGATCTCGCGGAAATAGAGCGTGTGGACGTCCAGCGGCCAGCGGGCCTCGGGGGGCGTGGGCGTGAACAGCAACAGCGCCCCTCCCGGCGCCGCGAGGGACCATCCGAGCGCGATGGCCTCTACCGAGCCGGGGCCGACGACGACCAGGTCTGCCCCCCAGCCCTCGCTTTCCTCCCGGATCCGCTCCGCTGCCTCCTCGGGAGATACCGGGAGGATCCCGAACCGGGCGCCGACCTCCCGGCGGGTAGGAAGCCGCTCGATCCCCCACACGCGTTCGGCCCCCCACCGTAGGGCCACCATCCCGTGCAACAGCCCCATCACGCCGAGCCCGATCACCGCCACCCGGTCTCCCCTCCGCAGCCCGGCCCGCCGCAGGGCTTTCACCACCGTCGCCAGGGGCTCGGTGAAAGCGGCGACCTCATTCGAGACATGGTCGGGGATCGGAAGGAGATCCCGTTCCACCACCGGCGGGGGGACGATGGCGTAAGTGCTGAGGCCGCCGGGGATCAGGCGGGTGGACCGCCAGGTGGGACAGTGCACGTAATCGCCTCGTTGACAGAACCGGCACGCGCCGCACGGCGCATGGTGGTGCACCACCACCCGCTCCCCGCCCTGAAAGGCAGTGACCCCGGGGCCCACAGCCAACACCTCGCCGACCAGCTCGTGACCGGGGGTGAAGGGGGCCTTCTTCGCCATATACCAGTCCATGATCTCCCCGGAGCACAGCCCGCAGACCCGAATGCGCAACAGCGCTTCTCCTTCTGCGAGAGGCCGCAGGGGGACTTCCAAGACCTGCAGGTCCTCACGGCTGTGATAAATCAGGGCCCGGGCGTGGGAGATCATTCCCCTTCCTCCGATTGTCGTTCTGCCAACCACACCTTGTTCGGGATCACGCAGAGGAAGCCGAAGGGCTCCTCGCCGATGTTGACGAACTGATGGACCTCATGGGGGGCAATGTAGATCACGTCCCCGGGCCCCACCTCGAAGCGCTCTTCTCCCAGCTGCACCTGGGCACGGCCTCCCAGGACCACTACCCCGTGGTCGTGCGGATGGCGGTCTAAGGAGGACCGGCAGCCGGGCGGGAGCTCGAAGTAACGGATCACGAAATAGGGCGCCCGTTCCCGCGGGCCGATCAGCACCCGCCGGGAGCCGCACACGTCATCTGGCCCCGCGTAAGGGACCACAGGCACCCCCTCCCAATCCCATCCACCCAGCTTCCGTCGATGCACAACACCCATTTCAAACAGCCTCTATTTGGATTGCTAAACATCCTAACATGACTCAACCCCCGTGTTAGGCAACCAGGGGGTTGGGCCACCTCGATCCCAACCCCCCGGAGCTGCTGTATTCCAAAACGCAGGGCCTTTCATCCCTCAGCCGGAGCCCCTGCAGCGATCTCCCACGCCTTGGAGTTCCGCTGATAGAGGAAAAGGGCCACTGCCAGAAGGGCCAGCAGGACCAGAAGCCCGATCGCCCCGGCCAGCTGCACCGCGCTGACGAAAACAAACGGAGGCCAGAGGAAGCCGTCGGCGATGCTGGTGATCCGCACGGCGCCCTCCGGCATCGCAAAGCCCGATGCCACGGCCGCCGAAGTGAACAGATCCGCCATTGCGGTAGCGATGTAAAAACCTACAGCCAGCGTGATCGTGCCCGCAATGATCATGCGGAAAATGTTCCCTCGCATCAGAGGGGCAAACATCGCCACCACGAAGGGGATCACCGCCAGGTCTGCAAAGAGGATCACCCGGTTGCCGGGCAGGATGGTGCTGAGCAGGATCGCCACCGGCACCAGGACCAGGGCGCTCGAGATGGCCGCCGGATGGCCGATGAGAATCGCCGAATCCAGCCCGATGTAAATCTCTCGACCTCCGGCCCGTCGCCGCATGAATTCCCGCGCCGCCTCCGAGACGGGGATCAGGCCCTCCATCAGGATCTGGACCATCCGCGGCAGAAGCAACATCACCGCCGCCAGGTTCATCGCCGTCCTGAGGACCTTCACCACCACCGTCTGGACATCACCGGCGTTATAGAAGCCCAGGATCCCAAGCACCAGCCCGATGAGCAGCCCCAAAATCACCGGCTCCCCCGCGACGCCCAGCCGACGGCGGATCGCATCCGGATCCGCCTGTACCTCCCGCAGACCAGGGATACGGTCAATGATTCGGTTCACGATGATGGCGATAGGCACTCCGGGGGCGGTGGTCAAGTGTGGAATGGAGATCCCAGGCAGGCCATAGAAGCGTTGAACCGCAGGGGATGTCCAGTCAGCGAAGAAAAGGGCCAGTGCTGCCGCGATCGCCGCCCCCCCAAGGCCTAGGAGCAGGTTGCCCGTAGCGGCAACGATGAGAGAGCCGATGAAAGCGAAATGCCAGTAGTTCCAGATGTCGATATTTAACGTCTTGGTGAGGCGAGCCGCCAGCATCAGGATGTTGATGACCAGGGTGAGCGGAATCACCCACAGGCCGACCGCCGAACCGAAGGCGATCGCTGCCGCCGACGGCCACCCCACATCCACCACGTCCCGCTGGATGCCGGTGTTCTTCACGATGGCCTGGGCGACCTCGGAGAGATTGGTCCACATCAGGCCGATGACCAGGTTGATCCCGATGAAGGCGATGCCGATGGTCACGCCCGCCCGGAAAGCACGACCCGGCTGCGCCCCCAACGCGACGGCGAACAGGAAGATAATGATCGGCAACGCGACCGTGGCTCCCAGGTTGTCAATGATCGCCCTCAACGTGCTCAGGAAGACCTCCATGGCTGCCTCCCTTTGAGAATGTGGGGATCTTAGGCTCACGACTGCGCTCCGTCTTGAACGCAACATCCGCAAGACTTGCCTCGATCACCTCCTTTCTGTTGTGGAGGAACCAAAGACACAAAAATGAGGACGCTTCACACATCCAGGCGCCGAAGCGCCCCGAGAAAACTACCCCCTACCCGGAGCGGCGCAGGATCTCGGCAATCTTATCCAGCGTCTCATCCTTCCCAATGCCCGTCAGGAAGGCCAGCGTCTCGATCACTGGAACCCCGAGGTCCGCAGGCACCGGGGTGGTGGTCACCACCAAATCGAAGTCCTTCGCCAGCGCGGGAACCTCTGCTGCTTTGCATTGACGGGTGATCACAGAGATGCCCCTCGCGGCAAGCCCCTCCTCGATGGCTTTCGCCACAACCGTGGATGTGGCGATCGCCGTGCCACACGACACCAGCACACGTTTGGGTTGGGCCATAGTCACCTCCTTGTTATAACTGAGAAGGTCGAGCGCCCGGATCAGATCCTCGGCTGTTTTTGCCTCGTAAACCCTACGCACGCGCTGGGGTTCCTGGAAAAAAGCCGCCAGGCGTTGCAACATCTCAATCTGGGCATGCGGCTGGTTCAAGGCCATCAAGATAACAATGGAAACCGGCACTGCTTCCTCTGGGTTCACCATGTTGCGGAAATCCACTGGCCGAGCAAGGGTCGCGATGGCCAGGGCTGGCGCGATCACGTGCGTCACATCTGCGTGAGGGATCGCCACATGCAAATCCCCAGCCAGCCGGAGACCCGTCGGATAAGTCCGCTCCCGCTCCAGCACCGCTTCTGTGAAAGAAGAGCTGACCAACCCGTCGGCTTCCAGCCGGGCGGCCAGCTGACGGATCACCTCCTCCACAGAGAAGGCCTCCATCCGCAGAACCACCAGCCGATCCGACAGAGCCACTTGTTGCGTTTCGGCAGACGGTTGAGCAGGAGGCTCCGTCATGGAATCCCCCTTATCCCAGCAGGATGCCAGGGTGTTCCAAAACCCGGCGCAAGTCGTCCAGGAACTGAGCCGCCTGGGCGCCGTCCACGATCCGATGGTCCGCCGTCAGGGTGAAGGTGGCCACCGGGCGCACCGCCACCCCATCCCCCTCCCCGACCACCGGTCGCTTTGCCACCCGTCCCACCGCCAGGATGCCCGCCTGGGAGGGGTTCAGGATCGCCGTGAAGCGATCGATCCCATACATCCCCAGATTCGACAGGGTGAAGGTTCCCCCCTGCAC
>JAGHYO010000112.1 GCA_017743605.1 Thermoflexus sp.
AGATGTGTATAAGAGACAGGTGGGGAACCTGCTTTTCCAGAAAGATGGGTTGACGGTGAACATCCAGTATCAGCATAACGACCTCACTCAGATCACCTCGGTTCAGATCACCCTTCCATGAGAGGCCAGGGGGAGGCGGATCCCCTTGAGAGAAGAGAGCCGGCCGGGCATCCGGCCGGCTCTCCTGGGCTTGCGGGGCGATCCCGTCGGCGGGGATCCGTGACGGGGAGGATCCCTGACCCGCAGGATGAGGAGAGCGGGCGCCTCCTACATCACCTCCACGGTCATCTCCTCGTGAACGATCTCTGCGAAGCGCTCCAGATCCAGGATGTTCAGGCGCATCTGCTCCGCGCCGCCTTCTTCTTCCTCCGTGGACTCCAGGACGATATCCGCCACGTCCTCTAACAGCGCGCGCTTGGTGGCGATCCCCAGGCGCCCGCGCAGCTGCTCCGAGGTGAGCTCTGGGTAATAGGCCGCCAGGGTGTCGAAATCCACTGCGGCCACCGCCAGGTCCTCCAGGAAGAGCTGTTTGGCCAGGATATCTGCTGCGTAGCGCTCCAGCGGATTGCTTCGCCGGCGTCCCCGCCGCCCTTTTCGAGAAGCCGCTTCCGCCATCGCCGCGTTCCTCTCGGGGTTGTCCCCTCGAGTATACGCAATCCGCAGAGGCTCAACAACTCCCCATTCCCCATCGGGTGTGTCCCAAAACGGTCGGGAGCCCGAGGGCCAAGCCGCACAGGGGGACAGACCGCAAACGGCCCGGCCGAAGGCCCGCAGGTGTTGGAAGCGCCCGCTCTCTTCAGATCGCCTTTCGGGAACCCGGTGGACACAGGCGGAGCCAAGGGCTGGAGTGCCCCGCCAGTGCCTGACCCTAAGTGGGCGACGGCAGTGCCATCGCCCACCCTGCTTCGGACCTCTGTCCGGACGCCCCGCTCGCGAGGGATCCGGAGATCCTCCCGGACACGCCCAGTCATAGACTCCAGCGGGGAACCGCGGGAAGCCTTCGTCCGCAAGCTCGCCTTGACACCGTTTCCGAACCTAGGTATAATGAAAGCGCTTTACAAAAGCGCTTTACCTAAAGCTTCCTTCCGATCGGAATGGGCGGGCGGGGCCTTTGGGGGAGGGCGCATGCCCAACATCTATGACATCGCCCGGGAGGCGGGGGTTTCTATCACCACGGTCTCCAACGTCCTGAACAACAAAGGCCGGTTCAAACCGGAGACCGTGGCGCGGGTGCTGGAGGCGGTGGAGCGCCTCAAGTATCGCCCGAACTTCGCTGCCAAGAGTCTGGCCGCCCGCCGGACGAACACGGTCGCCCTCTCCGCGTTGCTCACCCCCGAATCCTTCGACCCCCTGAACCTCCAGTATTTCGGCGCCATCGCCCAGGCAGTCAGCCGTTCCGGCTTCAGCTTCCTGCTCCACATCGGCCACGATCAGGCCTCCTTCGAGGGCTTCGTCGCTGCGGGCTTCTGCGATGGATGGCTGGTGATGATGATCCGCCGCCGAGATGAACGCATCTCCCTCCTGAAAGAGCTGGGCATCCCGGCGGTCGCCATCGGGCGGCCGGACGAGCCGGAAAACGTGGATGTGGTGGACACTGATTTCGAGCAGACGGCCCGGCTGGCCTTGGAGCATCTGCTCGCCCTCGGCCATCGGACGATCGCTTACTTGGCAGAGCCCCTAAATTTCGCCTACTCGGCCATCCGTCTCAACGCCTACCTTAGGCTGTTGCGGGAATACGGCCTGGAGGAGAACGCAGAACGAGTGGCAGAGACCGACGGCACGGAGGCTGGGACAGTGCGAGCGCTGGAAGCGCTCTGGGCGCGGTCCCCCCGGGTCACAGCCATCGTCACCCACGATATCCCTGCCCTCACCGTGCTGCGCGTGTTGAAGGAGTGGGGCTTGCGTGTCCCACAGGACATCTCGGTGATCGGGTGTTCGGATTCCCCGCTGGCGGCGCTGGCGGATCCCCCGCTGACCACCATCAACCTCTACGTGGAGCGGATCGCAGAAGCAGCGGCGGAGGCCCTGGCCTGCCGGCTGCAGGAGCCGGAGGCTCCGCCCGCTCGGGTCCTGATCCCCGCCCAGCTGGTGGTGCGGGGCTCCACCGGCCCCGCGTCGCGCGCATCCGATCGCTGACGACCGGAGCCGGACCCAGAGGCGCCTTCCAGGGCGTCCCTGAGACGGGAAATTTTCACAGAGAGGTGGAAGATGGTTCCGCATCGGTTCCACAAGCTGGTTGCGGTCCTCGCCTTGCTGGGCCTAGCGCTGGCGGCCTGCGCGCCGGCAGCCACGCCCACGCCGACTCCAGCCCCTGCCCCCCAGGCACCCGCTCCCATGCCGACCGCGGCGGCTCCAGTGAAGATCACTTATTGGGAGCAGGAGAGCGAAGAGGTAGACGCCTTCCTCGACGAGCTGGTCACCGATTTCATGAAGGCCTATCCCAATATCATGGTGGAGCGCGTGCACTACGGCAACGAGGAGCTGCGCGATCAGTTCCAGGCGGCCAGCCTGGCTGGGGCGGCTCCTGAGCTGGTCCGCGTGCCCAACGACTTCGCTGGCCCCTTCAGCGCCCTGGGGATCATCGCCAAGGCCACCGACGTCTTCGACAAGGCCTTCCTGGACCAGTTCATCCCCGAGGCCTTGGACGCCACCCGGGTGAAGGGGGAGATCTGGGGCGTGCCGGACAACTACGGCAACCACCTGATGCTGCTCTACAATAAGGAACTGGTCAAGGAGCCCCCCAAGGACACGGACGAGCTGATCCGGCTGGCCCAGGAGCTCACCAAGGGCGAGGTGCAGGGCTTCGCCTACAACCTGAACGAGCCCTTCTGGCTGGCCCCCTGGCTGGGCGCCTTCGGAGCCTGGCCCCTGGACCAGAACGACAAGCCGGCCTTCGACAACGCAGGAACGGTGGGGGCCCTCCAGTTCGTGCAGGACCTGAAGCTCAAGCATCAGGCAGTGCCCCAGGAGTGCGACTATGCCTGCGCCGACACCCTCTTCAAGGAGGGCAAGGCAGCCGTGATCATCAACGGCGACTGGTCCCTGGGCGGCTACGCGGAGGTCCTGGGCGACAAGCTGGGCGTGGCGCCCATCCCGAAGGTCACCGCCACCGGCAAGCATCCCACCCCGATGACCGGCGGCAAATACTGGATGGTCTCCAAGGCCGTCCTGAACGACCCCGCCAAGACGGAGGCGGTACGGACCTTCGTGACCTACATGACCTCAGCCAATGTCCAGAAGAAGTGGATCGAGAAGTTCAAGCGGCTGCCCTCTGTGAAGGCCCTCAAGGACGACCCGGCCATCCAGGCGGATCCCATCCTGAAGGGCTCCTTCGAGCAGTTGCTCCTGGGCAAGCCGATGCCGGCGGCCCCGGAGATGCGCTGTGCCTGGGATGCGATGCGCCCGAACCTGGAGGGGGTGATGGCCGGGACGCTCAAGCCGGCCGACGCCGCTAAGGCGATGCAGCAAGCCGCTGACCAATGCGTGGCCGAGCTGGGGAAGAGGTAGACCGTGCGGAGGCGGGGGAGCCCAGCTGGCTCCCCCGCCGTTTGATCGCCGGACGCCGCGCAGATCCAGCGTGGGAGGAA
The DNA here is from genome assembly GCA_017743605.1 of Thermoflexus sp. Taxonomy (GTDB): domain Bacteria; phylum Chloroflexota; class Anaerolineae; order Thermoflexales; family Thermoflexaceae; genus Thermoflexus. Next base: position 3,588 of record JAGHYO010000112.1, read on the forward strand.
GGAGAAATGGGGGCGCTGACCCCTCCGATCATCATCCGCTCCCTGAGCCAGGTCCTAGGATTCATCCTGGCCATCGCCCTGATCATTCTGCTTCTGGAAGGATATGCTTATTTGCTCTTCTTCCGCCGGCCCCGAACGCTCGCCGCTGCGGTGTTCGCCCGGAGCGTCCAGGTCGGCCTCGCCGGGCTGCTGATCCTGGTGACCCTCCGTTTCTTGGAGCGGATCGGTCTGATCACTGATCTGGTGGCTGCCCTGCGCCTCGCCCCGCTGACCACCCTCCCGGAGCGCCTATGGGCGGCCTGGGCAGCGGCCGTCCCGGCCCCATGGCACTTCATCCTCCTCGGGGCCTTAGTGCTCACGCTAGAGGCAATGATCTACCTAACCAGCGAGCCGCGCCCCTCGCGCCTGGGGCTGGCCTATGTGCTGATCCTGCCCGCCCTTCTGGGCATCAGCCTCCTGATCGCGATCCCCTTCCTGTTCGAGGTCCGCCTCGCCTTCTCCAACATGGCAATGTATACCGCCCAGAACCCCGAGTTCGGGCTGCGTTATGGCATCGAGAACTTCGTGAAGGTGTTCACTGGCCCGGTGGCAAAGGACGCCACGTTTTTCGAGGTGTTCGGGCGGACTGTACTATGGACGGTGATCAACGTCTCCCTGCACATCACCGGGGGCTTGATCCTCGCCCTCCTGCTGCACCGTCCCATGCGGCTGCGGGGCTTGTATCGGACCATCTTGATCCTGCCCTGGGCCGTCCCTTCGACCATCACGGCCATGGCCTGGCGCAACGAGTTCGACTACCGCTATGGGTTCTTCAACATCATGCTCCGAAATCTCCAGCAGTTCTTCACGGACCTGACGGCCCAAACCCAGGGCCTTCCGCTGATCTATGACCTTTTCGCTTGGCTCTCCCAGGCCGTCCATCCGGTGCCGTGGCGCCAGGATCCCACCTGGGCGTTCATCTCGGTAGTGATGACGAATGTCTGGCTGGGGATCCCCTTCATGATGGTGGTGATCCTAGGCGGGTTGCAGAGCATCTCCCAAGAATATTATGAGGCGGCAGAGATCGATGGTGCCAACAAGTGGCAGCAGTTCCGTCACATCACCCTGCCGCTGTTGCGTCCGGTCCTGGTGCCGGCGACCATCCTGGGGACAGTGTGGACCTTCAACCGGTTCGAGGTGATCTTCTTGGTGACCCAGGGGGGGCCACAGGAGAAGACCGACATCTTGGTCTCCTCGCTGTACAAGGCGATCTTCCAATTCTATCGCTATGGGTTCAGCGCAGCCTTCGCCCTGGTGATCTTCTTGATCCTGCTCTTGTGGTCGATCTTCTACCTGCGAATCACGAGGGGATTGCGGGGGGTTTACGAATGAGGCGAGAGGGGTTTTCGCTGTCAGCCGTTGAAGTCGCTGCGGCGCCAGCCCGGGCATGGCCCCGGCTCCGGGTGCAGGCCCTTTTCCGACGTGCCCGGGGAGACAGTCCGGTCAAGCGTCTGTTGATCCACATGGCCCTTTGGGCTGCCTGCCTGGTCGCCGTCTATCCGGTCCTGCGGGTGGTGACCATCTCCCTGCGGCCGGCCAATAAGCTGCTGACCACCAGCCTGGCCATCATCCCGGAGGACGCCACCCTGACCAACTACATCGAGCTGCTGGTGGGGCGTGCGGGGCGTCCGACGGAGTTCTACCTCTGGATCTGGAACAGCCTGCTCATCACGGTGACCACGGCCACGGTGGGGCTGCTGCTCTCCGCCACCGCCGCCTACGCCTTCTCGCGCTTTCGCTTCCCCGGGCGGAATGCCGGGCTGATCTTCCTGCTGAGCACCCAGATGTTCCCAGCAGCGATGCTCTTGCTGCCCCTCTTCATCATGATCGCCCGCCTCAACCTGATCAACTCTTACCTCGGGATTGTGATTGCCTATTCGGTGACCGCTGTCCCCTTCAGCATCTGGATGCTGAAGGGCTACTACGACACCATCCCCCGCGATTTAGAGGAAGCCGCGCTTATCGACGGTGCCTCCCGCTTGGGAGTCCTCTGGCATATCATCCGCCCCCTCTCGACGCCCGCCCTGGCCATCGCTTTCCTCTTCAATTTCATGAGCAGCTGGAACGAATACATCGTCGCCCGTATCATCCTGAACAAGCGGGAGATGTACACCTGGCCGCTGGGGCTGTGGACGTTCACCGAGCAATACACGGTTCTGTGGGGGAAGTTCGCCGCGGCCTCCATCCTGGTGGCCGTGCCGGTGACCTTGCTTTTCCTTTACTCCTCCCGCTGGCTGCTTTCCGGCTTAACCCTAGGAGGCGTGAAAGAATAAATCGGGCGGACCCCTGCGGCGTCCGCCCGCCCCTCTGATTTGGATCATTCGCTTTCGAGGGGCTCCTGCGCCCGGCCAGGTGGGCACAAGAGAACCGGGCCTCCGCGGCCGGCGTGATAGGCATATCGCTGTCCCTGCGCCTCCAGGACGATCCGATAGCCAGGCGTGAGGACCTGCAGATACATCCGCCCGGGCTCCGGGCATCCTAAGCTGCTGTCGGGCCAGGTCACCCCCCGCGTCTCCACCACCCGGATCTCCCCAGGATCCAGGTTCAGGCGGGACGCCAGGTCCTGTCGGGCCTCTTCCACCAGCACCTCGGGCATCGCTTCCAGTTCAGGCTCCACGATGGATCCTCCCGGGGCGCCTGGAGGGGGGGTGGGCCCGGCCGGCGCAGGAAGCGGCGAGAAGCCCTCCAGCGGGGAAACCCCTGGCGAGGCCGGCGCGCACGCGCTCAGCGCCCCTAGCAGCACCCCTGCGAGCAGTATCCAGCGCCCTTGTCCTGTCCTCATCCCGCACCTCCCGGGAGAAAGGTTCGCCCGCCTTCTTCACGCTCGGGCATAGAAGAGACGTCCCCCGGGAGGCTCAGGTTCCGCTCGGCCGGCGAGCCGGCGGGGTCAGTCTTCATCCCGCATCGCTTTGAAGTATCTCTCGACCACGTCCAGCGGCGTGCCACCCTCCCCCCGCATCAGATCCTCCACAAATGAAGAATCATAATCGCGGGTCCGCACCACCACCGGCATGGGCACAGCGTGACCCAGCAGCAGGGCCTGCTGCTTGGTCTCCAGACGGGCCAGCACCTCCCGCAGCCGGGAGGCCCCAGAGATCCCGGAGAGGGCTGCCCGCACGTCCTCCTCGTGGTCCAGCAGGCACAGCACCCGTGTGCCGATCTGGGAAAGCACCTCGCTGTCGATCTGGCTGGGCCGCTGGTCGACGATCAGCAAGGTCACGTTGTATTTGCGCAGCTCCCGGGCGATGGTCCCGAACACGGTGTGCTCAGCGATGCCGGGCTGGAGGAACTTGTGCGCCTCCTCCACAACGATCACCAAGTGTGGAGGCTCCTGGCCCGGATCGCCCAAGGCCATTTCCTTCCGCCGGACATACTCGGCGTGGATGCGGCGGGTGAGGTAATTGGCCACCAGCACGTAGGCCGCCATGTTGTTGTCGTAGCGGCCGAACTCCAG
>JAGHYO010000113.1 GCA_017743605.1 Thermoflexus sp.
GCTTCAGGACGCTGCGGTTGTGGTGCTTGGGGGATTCCTGCTTCATGGGCACGACATACCCGTTGTAGGCCTCCATCTGGTCGCAGTAGTAGCGGATGAGATCCGCGGTCTCCTCTACGTCCCCCAGGGCTTCCAGGCGGTTCTTGCCCACCTCCAAGCTCATCAGCGCGGCGATCTCAAAAGCCCGCTCGCTGATGAGGTCTGCCGCCCGGCGCAGGATTTTCACCCGCTCCATCCAGGGCGTGCGGCTCCAGGCCGGGAAGGCCGCCTTTGCCGCAGCCACCGCGTCCGCCACGTCCGAAGGGGTCCCCCGCTGGAAAATCCCCAGCAGCCAGTCGGTGTGGATGGGCGAGCGATCCTCGAAGGTGCGCTCGGCGTAGCGGGGCTGCCCGCCGATGACCATGGGAAGAGTCCCGCCCAGGCCCTCCCGGACCTTCCCCAGGGCAACCTCATAGCGGATGTGGAGCTCCTCGCTGGGGACGGCGAGGGTGGCGTAGGTGATCTTGAAAGGCTGGGCCGGGGCCGCCGCTGCCGGGGCCGCCTGGCGGCGCGGGGAGACCGCGCGCGCGGGCGCCTTACGGGTCGTTCTGCGGGCCGCCTTCTTCGCTGCTGTCTTCCGAGCCGTTTTGCGCGTGCTCTTCTTCGCGGGCATCCTGACCTCCTGAAGGAGTGTTCTGCGCTCGTGGGGCCGCTTTCCTCAATCGAAGAAATAGGGGATCCGAAGGCCCCCGGTCAGGGTCTCGCGTTTGAGGGGGAGGATGAGGCCATGGAGGGCTTCCTCGGGGACCTTCACGCGCTTCCCTTCCAGCGTTCGGAGGCCTTCGGGATGAAGCAAGGGGTCCTCCACGCCCGGAGGGGTCTGCACCTCCATCAGGACCATCAGGCGGCAAAGGACCCGCCGCATCGCCGGATCCTCCCCCTCTACGGCCACCCGGAACCGGGCGACCACGTGGGGGCCCTGAACCGAGCGCCAAGCAAACTGGATCTCTGCTTCCCTCCCGGAAGGCTCCATCGATCCCTTCGCCGATCCGCCACAGAGCTCAGGCCCTTGGCTGCGCGTTCCTGTCGTGACTTCAGGCGTTTCGCCCAAAGTCAGTCAAAGGACGGGCGACGGCGGTCGCCCACTGACCTGCTCCAGCGGCGCGCGCCGCCGGGAAAGCGAAAATTTTTACCCTTCCCGCGGGGCATACTGACGGCCGTCTGCCGCTTACGGGCATGCCCGGATGATCACGCAGGAAGAGCGTCCGGTCAACGGTGCAACTTGTAACCCTAATTATAAACCGGACCGTGCTGGGGACGCCTATCCCTCCTGGCGGGATTGAGGTTTCGGTGGAGAACGGATAGACTGAATTCCGACCCAGACGGCTGCGGCGGGAGAGGGGCGCCGCGTCCGGGAGCACTTACGGAAGAGACGCGTCGGATGCGCAGGCACGGATCCTTCCGAGGATGGTGGCGCTGGGTGGTGATGGGCGCAGTGTTGTTCGGGCTGGCGGCTTTCTTCGCGAGATGGCCGCGGCCATCTTCCCCTTCTTCTCCCTCTTCCTCCTGGACGTTGACGCCGCCTCCTTCCCCTACCGTTCCCGCGACCCCGTCGCCCATCCCCTCGCCGACGCCAACCCCCACCCCTGTCCCCGAGGAATGGTTGGAGCGGGCGCGCGGGGCCATGCGGGTGGGGGCGTTTGAGGAGGCCGCCGCGGCCTACGCGGCGGGGCTGCGGGGTCCCTTGCCTCCGGAGGTCGCAGGCGAAGCGTGGGTCGGATGGGGACGGGCATTGCTGGCCGCCGAGAGGCCCGCGGAGGCCGCCCGGGTCCTCGCCCGGGCCCCTGTGGAGCAACTGCCACCGGAGTGGGCTCGGGGGGCCTGGACGCTCCTGGGGGACGCCCAGCGGGCGGCCGGGGATCCGGCCGGAGCCGCTGAGGCCTACCGCAGCGCCCTCGCCCTGGGCTCTGCCCTGACAGTAGAGCTCCGGATGCGACGGGCGCTCGCCCTGCAGGAGGCTGGCCGGCTGGAGGCCGCTGCAGCGGAGCTCCGGGCTGCCCTTCCCATGGCTCGGGACCCCCGTCAGGAGGCCGCCCTCCGGGAGCGGTTGGCGGAGACCCTGGAGGCCCTCCAGGCCTACCCCGCCGCCCTTGAACAGTATGAGGCCATCCTGGCTTTCGCACAGAACCGCGCCTACCGCGCGTATATCGAATGGCGGGCAGCCCGGGTCCTTCTCATCGCGGGCCAAACCGCGGAGGGCTACGCCCGGCTCCAGCGGCTGATCCGGGAGGCCCCGGACACCCTCGCCGCCCACAACGCCCTGGTCCGCCTGGTGGAGGCCGGGATCCCGGTGCCGGATGATCTGCGGGGCCGCATCAACGCCGCCGCCGGGCGGTGCCTCCCGGCCGTCCAAGCCTTTGAGCGCTGGATCGCTGCCCACCCAGACCACGGGGACATCCACTACGAGGCGGCCCTCTGCTATCGGGACCTGGGGAACCTCCAGGCCGCCCACGCCCATCTCGACGCCTTGATCCGCGATCACCCGGAGGCTTCCCGCTGGGGGGAAGGGTGGCTGGAGAAGGGGCGGCTGTGGATCCGGAGCGGGGCGGTGGAGTCCGCCGTGGCCCTGTGGCGACGGTTCCTCACCCGCTTCCCGACGCATCCCTTCGCCCCCCGTCTGCTCTATGAGGCCGCCCGCCTCCTGGAGCGGAACGGGGCGGAGACTGCAGCAGAGGAGTTCTACCGCGTCCTCACGGAGCGCTTTCCAACGGACGCCCGCGCGCCGGAGGCCTGGCATCGGCGGGGAGTGCTGGCCTACGGCCGCGGGGATCTCGGTGCGGCGGCGGCCGCATGGGAGGCGTTGCGCACCCGGTATCCGGAGGCGCCGGAGGCCTTGGTCGCCCGCTTCTGGCTAGGGAAGGTGGCCTTGGCCCGCGGAGATCGCGCGCGGGCCGAGGCGGAGTGGCAGGCCGTCGCCGCCCAGGCCTCCGGGCGCTTCCTCGGGGAGCGGGCCCGCATGCTCCTGCAGGGCGAGGACCTCACCGACCTGCCCGAAACCCTCCCCCTGCCGGATCCAGAGGCGGGCCGGGCGGAGGCTGAGGCCTGGCTGCGGGCCCGCTTGGGGATCACCGGGACGCTCCCCCTCTCGCCGTCCGCGCTGTGGGAGGATCCCCTCTGGCAGGCCGGCGCGGAGGCCTGGCAGATGGGCTGGGTGGAGGAGGCGCGTGGGCTCTGGACGGCCTTGCGACAGCGCACGGAGGATCCCCTCGCGCTGTATGCCCTGGCCCTGGCCCTCCGGGAGCAGGGCGCGGATGCCCTGGCCGTCCAGGCGGCTGCCCGGCTGCTCGCCCGCCTTCGGGTGGACCCTCGGGAGGCGCCGCCTTTCCTGGCCCGGCTGGCCTATCCCACGCCGTATGGGGAGCAGGTGCGGGAGGAGGCCCAGCGGCGGCAACTGTCGCCGCTCCTGCTGTATGCGGTGATGCGCCAGGAGAGCCTGTTCGATCCCTACGCGGTCTCCTCGGCCCGGGCCCGCGGGCTGATGCAGATCATCCCGCCCACGGCGCGGGCCATCGCCGAGGCCCTAGGCCAGCCGTATCGGGAGTCCTGGCTGCACCGCCCAGGGGTGAGCATCACCTTTGGCTCCTATTATCTGGCCCAGCAGCGGGATCGCTTTGGGGGGAACCTGTGGGTGGCCCTGGCCGCCTACAACGGGGGTCCAGGGAACGCATCGCGCTGGTGGGCGGCGGCGCGGGGGGATCCCGATCTGTTCTACGAGCGGATCACGCTGGGGGAGACCCGTCGATATCTGGAGCGGGTCGTAGAGCACCTGGCCGTGTATCGGATCCTCTACATCGGGCGTGCCGAATGAGTTCGGCCTGGAGAGGCCTTGCGGCTCCAAGGCATTCGACCGAGGAAGGCCTTCGGCCCGCGGTCGGCCTGTGCGTCGAATGAATCCGGCCATAGGAAGTCCCTCAGCCGACGGTCAGCCACTTCGATCGAAAAACATCCTCCGCGTCGGCGAAGGCCGATTTCAACCGGCGCCCAGGGTCATCCATCGGCAAGGGGCGATGCCGACCTCCCCGCGCTCCTGCCCCGGCGAGCCCTCCAGATGTGGGCCAACCGCTACGTTCGCGGATTGGTGTCTGGATTCGTGGACGGCCGGGGCCCGAGCAAGGGCGCGGCAGGCCGCTCGGGAGACCCGCCGCGCCATCGATGGGGATGGCGAGGGAGCAGTTACTCTTCCTCTTCTTCTTCCTCGGCCTTCTTCCCGCGCCCGATGACCTCCACTTCGGGGACTTCTGCCGGTAGCGGCATTTCCTCGATGGCCTCAACAGTGGGCGCAGTCACCAGGGCGATTAGCTCGTCCGGGTCGCTGACGATAGTCACCCCTGGAGGCGCCCGGAGGTCCCGCACGTAAATCGCCGCATCCACCCGATCCAGGACGCTCAGGTCCGTGGTGATGGCCTCGATGAGGTCTTGGGGGAGGCATTCGATCTCCACGCGGGTCAGGCCGTGCACCAGGACGCCCTCGCCCCGCTCCGCCGCGGGGGAGGCGCCTGTGAAGATCACCGGGACTTCCACTCGGATCTTCTCCGTCATCTCGACGGCCTGGAAATCGACGTGGAGGATCTCCCGGCGGATGGGCTCGCGCTGCACCTCCCGGATCAGCACCAGGTGGGTCTCGCCGTCCACTTGGAGGGCGATCAACCGGGCGCCGCCCCGGGCCTGGGAGAGAACCCGCAAAAGCTCCCGGCTTTCGACCTGGATCGGAAGGGACGGGATGTGGCGCCCGTAAAGTACCGCCGGGATCCATCCCTGGCGGCGGAGGGCCTTCACGGCTTTCCCGATCACCCTTCGGAGTTTCGCGTTCAACACCAGCTCTGCCATCGCCGCTCACCTCAAAAGGGATTGGAGGGGCCTGCGGATCTTTGGGGGCCGTCCCTCATCCCCCGACCCCGGATTTCGCTGGACGGGTCGGGCGGCTCAGGGCCCCGCCCGGGAGCGTGCCCAGAAGGACGCCGAGGAGCAGGCCGATCCATGAAGCCTGCGGGCCAGCAGGCGTTCCCTCCACCGAGCGGGCAAAGGTCCACCCGGCCTGCCCGCTGCGCGTCTGGAGGGTGCAGGCGAGCACCCGCCCGACCGCGCCTTCCGGAAATTCCATCCGCGCGTCCCGCGCCGTCCCGAAGGCCGCGCGCTGGGCGTGGACTTGGTTCGCCGTTAGGTGGGAGATGGCCGCCTCCTGGCATGTGGTCGTGTGGGCGATCAGAGATCTCACCCGGACCATAGAGAGGGAAATCGACTCCGCGTTTAGGGCTTCCGGCCCTCGATGTTCTGTGTCGGACATCCCAGGCCTCGGGTTGAGATTCAATCGGATCGCCTGTGCCGTGGGGGAACGCCGTCGGGTCGCTGGGACGAATCACCACCAGTGGATGAGAACGCATCCCCCCACCGGCGCCCATATCCTCGCCGGAGGGATTGTATAAGGCCTGGGTAGGGGCGTCAAGGAGACGGGCTGAGGTTCGGACGCGAGTTGGGACAGGGGGAGGGGGACCTCCTCACCGAGTAGAACGAACACGGATAGAAACCCTACCCCCGGAGGCGATCCCGATGCGCACCTGGATGCAAGATCTGCTCGACGACGAAACCCAGGCGGCTTTGGCAGCCAAGATCGGCTAGGCCCTCTGGGCCGCCCGTTCGTTCTGGTTGACCGCTGGCCGAAGGCCTCTCGCCGATCGAAATCGGCCTTTGTAGGCGCTGCGCGCCGGGCGTCAGCCTCCGCCGACGCAAGAAGCATTTTCCGGTCGGCGCAGGCCGACCGCCGGCCGAAGGCCTCCCGAGGTCGAATTCATTCGACGCCCAAGGCCCCTTTCATTCGGTGCCTAGCGCCTCCTCCGCGAGCCTCTCGAGAAGCGCCCACATCTCCCTATCCGTCACCGCCCGCTCCGCCAGCCAGAGGGCCTGCTCGTCCAGGGCATCCAGGGCCAGCCCCTGGCGCAGGCCCTGGGGGTCCCGCTCCCCGGCGAGCAGCCGCCCCAGCGCCTCCGCCAGCGCCCGCCAATCTGGATTCCGGCGCATCGTCGCCAGGGCTTCCTTCACCACTTGGACCTCCTTCGGCCCCGCCGCGCCCCGCGCCCCAGCGGCCACCGCCCACAAGAACGGCGCCATTCGCACCACATCGGGATCGAGGGCGAGGGAGAGGCCGGACCGGAGCGCCGCCTTCACCAGCTCCCAATCCGGCTCCCGCTTCGCCCGCCCGCAGGCGGCCATATAGTCGCGCAGCATGGATCGTATGCGATCCGTGAACGCCGCCGGGAGATCCCGGAAGAACGGCAACAGGATGCACACGGCTTCCTCATAGGCTGCTCGGGCGCTCTCCTGCTCTCCCATTTCGGAAAGCCGATCGCCGAGGTTGTTAAGGCTGCTGGCCAGGTCGGGGAGGAAGGCCTGGGGGTGTTGCTGGGCCAACTGGCGGTAGATGTCCACCGCCTCCTGGGTAGCCTGCAGAGCCTCCTCCCGCAGGCCCAGCGCGGAGAGCATCGGGCCCAGGTTGCTAAGGCTGGTGGCCAGGTCGGGGAGGAAGGCCTGGGGATGTTGCTGGGCCAGCTGGCGGAAGATGTCCACCGCTTCCTCGGTGGCCTGCAGGGCCTCCTCCCGCCGGCCCAGCGCGGAGAGGCAATTACCCAGGTTGTGGAGGCTGCGGGCCAGGTATGGGAGGAAGGCCTGGGGGTGTTGCTGGGCCAACTGGCGGTAGATGTCCACCGCCTCCTGGGTAGCCTGCAGAGCCTCCTCCCGCCGGCCTAGCGCGGAAGGCTCCGCACCCAGGTTGTTGAGGCTGCCGGCCAGGTATAGGAGGAAGGCCTGCGGGTGTTGCTGGGCCAGCCGGCGGTAGATGTCCACCGCCTCCTCGGTAGACTTGAGGGCCTCCTCCCGCTGGCCTAGCTTGGAGAGGGCGAGGCCCAGCATGCGCAGAACCTCCGCCCGCTCCTCCGCAGCTTCCGGCGGCGTCCGCTCCCCACGGGCCCGGTAGAACGCCGCCAGAAAGGGCCGTAGGGCGAGGGTGCGGTTGGGCGCGGGCAGGCCATCCGCTAACGCCCGCCACGCCGCCCACGGCCACCCCGCCAGC
>JAGHYO010000114.1 GCA_017743605.1 Thermoflexus sp.
CCTCCGGCCGTAGCCGCCCCTCCCGCGCCCGTCCGACTTTCTCCTCCAGCATGCCAGCGATCTCCCGCACTCCCCGCCGGTCCGCCTCAAGGATCACAGGAACCACCAACCCATCGGGAACGGCCACCGCCACCCCGATGTTCACGTCCTCCCATTCCAGGATCTCCTCGCCCTCCAGCGTCGCGTTGAGGGCCGGATGCCGCCGTAGCGCCCAGGCGCAGGCCTTCACCAGCAGCGCGGTGAGGGTCACCCGGGGCCCTCCCTCCCGCTCCGACCAGGCCGCAAGGTCCTCCACCATGGCCATCGTCCGGCTCATCTCCACATCCACGCTGACCGTGAATTGCGGCGCCTCCCGGACGCTCCAGCTCATCCGCTCCGCGATGGTCCGCCGCATCCCGGTCAGCGGCACCCGACGGCGGATCGCCGGACGGGCCGGGGCCTCCGGAGGGACGGCGCGGCGCAACGCCTCGGCCGCCCGCCGCACATCGGCGGATTGAATCCGCCCACCCGGGCCGGTGCCCTCCACCTGCCGCAGATCCACCCCCAGCTCCCGGGCCAGTCGCCGGGCCGCCGGGGCCGCCTTCACCTGCCCCTCTGCGGCGCGTTGGGCCAGGAACGCCTCCACGTCCGCCTTGGTCACCCGTCCCCCCGGGCCGGTGCCTGGCACCGCCGAGAGATCCACCCCATGGGCCTGGGCGATCCGCTCCGCCACCGGCGTGGCCCGCGGGGCGCCAGTCGGCGAGGCAGCCGGCGACGCGCCCAGGGCGCTCTCTCCAACTTCCCCAGGCAGAAGAATGTAGGCAATGGGCTGGCCGATGGGCACCACCTCCCCTGGACCCGCCTGGATCCTCACGAGGGTCCCGCTGGCTGGCGCCTCCACCTCCATCGCCACCTTGTCGGTCTCCACCTCCAGGAGGGCCTCGCCCTTGGCCACCGGCTCTCCTTCCTGCTTCAGCCAGCGGAGGATCTTCCCGCTCTCCTGGGCCATCTCGAATTTGGGCATGATCACGGGGACCGGCATCGCCCTTCCCCCTGGATCAGAGCATGAGCCGCGCCAGCCGGCGCGCGGCCTCCACGATGTCCTCCATCTGGGGGACAGCTGCCCGCTCCAGCCGGGGATGATAGGGGATCGGGACGTCCGCGCCGCCCAGGCGGACGATGGGAGCCTCCAGATAGGCGAAGGCTTCGCTTTGGGCGACCGCAGCCGCCAGCTCCCCGCCGAAGCCGCCCGGCAGCGGCGCCTCGTGCACGATCAGCAGCTTCCCTGTTTTCTTCACCGAGGCGATCACGGTCTGCGCATCATAGGGCTTGAGAGTGCGCAGATCGATCACCTCCGCCTCGATCCCCTCCGCCGCCAGCCGTTCCGCCGCCTCCAGGGCCCGCAACACCGCGATGGAGTAAGCGACGATGGTGAGGTGGCGCCCTGGCCGCCGCACGATCGCTTGCCCCAGGGGAACGAGATACGGCCCCTCCGGCACCGGCCCACGGGTTCGATAGAGGAGCTTGTGCTCCACGAAGATCACCGGGTTGTCGTCGGCCAGGGCGGCCAGCAGCAGCCCTTTGGCATCATAGGGGGTTGCAGGCGCCACCACCTTCAGCCCGGGCACGTGCACAAACCACGCCTCTAGGCTCTCGGAGTGTTGAGCCGCCGCCCCTGTGCCGGAGCCTCCAGGGAGCCGCAGCACTACGGGAACCTGGGCCTTGCCCCCGAACATGTAGCGGACCTTGGCGGCCTGGAGGACAGTTTGCTCCATGGCCAGGGTCACGAAGTCCATAAACTGCATCTCCACGATTGGGCGCATGCCGGTGAGGGCGGCCCCCACCCCGGCTCCCACAATGGTGTTCTCGGAGATCGGCGTATCCCGCACCCGATCCGGACCAAACCGCTCGATCAGCCCCTGGGTCACCCCAAAGGCCCCGCCATAGACCCCGATGTCCTCGCCCATCAGGAAGACCCGCTCGTCGGCCGCCATCGCCTGGGCCATCGCCTCCCGCAGGGCCTCTGCATAGGAAAGCTCCCGCCTCCCCACTGGCGGCTCGACCGGGATCTCCAGGCCAAAGGCCCGCCGGATCCAGCGGGGAGGGAAGAGCGGGTCCTCGGCGTAGACGCCTTCGGTCAACTGCGCCACATGGGGCTCTGGATCTCCTTCAGCAGCCTGCAGGGCATCTGCGACCGCCTGCCGGGCCCGCTCCTCCAGCGCTGCTACCTCGGCCTCCGAGAGCCATCCCCGGGCGATCAGCCCCTCGCGGAGCCGAGCGATGGGATCGCGGGCCATCCAGGCCTGCACCTCGTCCTTCGTGCGGTAGACCTGGCGGTCGCTCTTGGAGTGTCCCTTGTAGCGATAGGTGATCGCCTCGATGAGCGCGGGGCCTTCCCCCCGCCGGGCCCGCTCCACCGCCGACCGGACCGCTCGATACACCGCCACCACGTCCATGCCGTCCACCGTCTCCCCGGGGATCCCGTAGGCCGCCGCCCGGTCCGCCACCCGGGGCGCGGCCATGGCCTGTCGGAGCGGCATCGACATGGCGTACTGGTTGTTCTCGCAGAGGAAGACCACCGGCAGCCGCCAGATGGCGGCCATGTTCAGGCCCTCGTGGAAATTGCCGTGGTTGGCCGCCCCATCGCCGAAGAAGCATAGCACCACCCGGTCCTGCCCCTGCATGCGGATGCTGAGCCCTGCCCCTACGGCAATGGGAATCCCTCCGGCGACGATGCCGTTGGCCCCCAGGTTCCCCCGCTCCAGATCCGCCAAGTGCATCGAGCCGCCGCGTCCCCGGCACACCCCCGTCTCCTTCCCCAGCAGCTCCGCCAGCATCGAGCGCAGGTCCTGCCCTTTGGCGATGGCGTGGCCATGACCCCGATGGGTCGAGGTGATGTAATCCTCGGGACGCAGGGGGGCGATGGCCCCCACGGCCACCGCCTCCTGGCCGATGGAGAGATGCATGGTGCCGTGCATCTTGCCGGCCGCGTAGAGCTGCTCCACAGTCTCCTCGAAGATCCGGATGAGGAGCATCTGGTAGAGCCACTCGATCAGGCGCTCGCGAGGGAGATCGAGCGTCGCGTCGAGAACGGACGTCGTCGGCGCTTCACGCATAGGCCAGCGCTCCTTCCATGGCAAGGACGGCCTCCGCCGCCTCCGCGTCGGTGACCAGCACGTCCACATAGCCGCCCCGCAGCGCCGCTTGGATCGCCGGGGCCTTCGCTGCGCCCCCAGCCACGGCGATCACCGTGGGGATCCGGCGCAACGCCTCAAGCTCCAGGCCGACCACCCGCCGGTTCAGCGGATGGCCCAGGGGGTTTCCCGCTGCGTCCAGCGCCCGGGCCAGCACATCCCCCACGGCCCCGGCGGCCCGGAGCGCCTCCAGCTCCGCCTCCGCGAGGTAACCTGCCCGCCGCAGGCTGGAGAGTCGAGGGTCCACCGAGCCGATTCCGATCAGAGCCACATGGACCTTGCGGGCCAGGGCCAGGGTCTCGGCGATGGTCCGCTCGTGCCGCAGGGCCTGGGCCACCGCTTCGCTTTCCACCAGCAGGGGAGCGTGGAGGTGACGGACCGGGGCCTCCAGCTTCTCCGCCAGCCAGCGGGCGAGCTCCGGCCCATCGATCATCGGGTCGCCGGCGCCCAGGGCGCCGATGATCTGGATCACCTGAGCGCCCTTCAGCGGGATCTCGGGCATCGCCCGCACCACCTCATAGACGGCCGTGCCCCAGCTCACCCCGATGCGGATCCCCGGGCGCAGCCGGCGTTGCAGCGCCCGCGCCCCCAGCTCCCCCAGCCGGCGCAACCGCAGGCGGTCATCCGCAGGAGGGTTGCCCAGCACCCAGGCCTCCCGAAGGGAGAAGGCCGCGCGCAGCGCTTCCTCCAGCCGGGGATCGGTCTTCAGGGGATGCCGGATCCGGATCTCCACTAGGCCCCGGGCCCGGGCCTCCTTGAGGTAACGCGAGACCATGGAACGCGAGCACCCCAGCCGCCGGGCGATCGCCCCCTGATCCAGCCCCTCCTCGTAATACCAGGACGCAATCTGGGCCAATCGCTCGTCATCCATGGGGATTGACAAAGTTGAGCACGGAGTCACCTTTATTATATGGGCTGGACAGGGGTTGTCAAGGGGGAGCAGCGGTGGGCGTGGCCGAGGCGACCCCAACGGCCTGTGGCATAAAATGAAAGGGGTCGATGCGGAAGGGAGGAGGGGATGTCGCAAGGCTGCGAACGATGCTGCGTGGACGTCCCGGAGGAGGCGGGAAAGGCACGTGAGGGCCGCCCAGGAGCCGGCCCTGTGATCGCGGAGGTGGGCGCCCGGGCCTCCGCGGCCTTCGCGGGCCTTCTGATGCTGGTCCTACTCATCGTCGTCGGGGAGCGACTGGGATGGTTCCATCTTCTCGAATCCCGGATCCCGTGGCCCTTGTGGGCCAGCGGGACGCTCCTGGCCGGCTTCCCGGCGTTCCGGGATGTGGCGCGGGCGGCCCGCCGGGGGCGGGTGACTCCCCACACCCTGATGACGGCGGGGGTCCTCGCCACCGCTCTTGTGGGGGAGTGGTCGAGCGCCCTCGTGCTGGCGCTCTTCATGCGGATCGGCGAGGAAGTCGAGCGCCTCACGGTGGAGCAGGCCCGCCGCGCCATGCGGTCCCTCCTCGCCCTGCGGCCCCAGCGGGCGCGGGTGCTCCGCGCCGGGGAGGAACGCGAGGTCCCGGTGGAGGCGGTGCAGCCGGGCGAGGTGGTGGTCGTGCGGCCCGGCGAGCGGATCCCGGTGGACGGCGAGGTGATCGAGGGACACGCCACGGTGGACCCGAGCGCCCTCACCGGGGAGGCGATGCCCGTAGAGGTAGGGCCGGGGGATCGGGTTTGGGCCGCCTCGATCTGTCAGCTCGGGAGCCTGCGTGTCCGGGCGACGTCGGTGGGGGCGGATACCACCTTCGGTCGGATCCTGCGCCTCGTGGAGGAGGCGGAGCAGAGCCGGCCCGAAGTCCAGCGGCTCGCCGATCGAGTGGCGACATGGTATCTGCCGGTGGTGGCAACGGTTGGGCTCCTCACGCTGGTGCTGCGGCGCGATCCGCTGGCCATGGCCGCGGTGTTCGCGGTGGCCTGCACGTGCGCCTTCGCCCTCGCCACCCCGGTGGCGATGCTCGCGGCCATCGGCGCCGCCGCCCGCCGGGGCCTCCTCATCAAGGGCGGTCGCTTCTTTGAAGTCCTCGCCCGGGTGGAAGTGCTCCTGATCGACAAGACGGGGACGGTGACCCTCGGCCGCCCGCAGGTGACCGACGTGATCCCCCTCGACGGGTGGCGGGAGGAGGAGGTGCTGGCATTCGCCGCCGCCGCCGAGCGGGACTCCGAGCACCCGCTCGCCGAGGCCGTGCGCGCCCTCGCCCGGGAGCGGGGCGTCCAGGTTCCGGCGGTCGAAACCTTCGAGGCCCTGCCGGGGATCGGGGTGCGGGCGCAGATCGGTGGCCGCACGGTGACGGTGGGCCGGATCAAGCCGGACGGAGAGGACCGCCTCCAGGCCCTCGCCGCCCGCCTGGCGGCCGAGGGGAAGACCGTGGTCGCCGTCCGGCTCGACGGCCGGCCGATCGGGCTTCTCACCGTGCAGGACACCCTCCGTCCGGAGGTGCGCGACGTCCTCCAGGAACTCCAGCGGCTGGGGATCCGGCGGGTCGAACTCCTGACCGGGGACCGCCCGGAGGCGGCGGCGGCCGTGGCGAGGTCCCTTGGCATCCCCTTCCGGGCCGGGCTCCTCCCGGAGGACAAGATCGCAGTGGTCCGGGCCTACCAGGCCCAGGGGCGGGTCGTGGGGATGGTGGGGGACGGCGTCAACGACGCCCCGGCCCTGGCCCAGGCCGACGTGGGGATCGCCATGGGGAGCGGCACGGATGTGGCCCTGGAGGCCGGTCACATCGTCCTGCTGCGGGACGACTGGCGGCTCCTGCCCGAGGCGGTCCGGATCGCCCGGTCCACCATGGATGTCATTCGGTGGAACTTCGCCCTCGCCACGGTCTACAACGGGCTCGGGGCGCTGCTGGCTGCCCTGGGGATCCTCCCGCCGATCCTCGCGGCGGCATCCCAGGTGGTGCCCGACGTGGGCATCCTCCTGAACAGCGCCCGCCTGTTGCGGCGCTGAGCGCTGGACTCGAATGGAAAAACCGTGTGATGTCACATCGTGGGCGGCCGCCCCTCAGCGCTTTGGGCCTGGAACCGAGGGCTCCGGGCAGCGTCCGGGGGGACCCCGTCCCGCAGAGCCAGGAGGGCCATTCAGTGCTTCTCGATGACCTGCAGCGCGCGCTGTCTTAGGAGCGGATGGTCGAGATGCTGCTCGGCCATGAGGATCCGCTGGATCAGCAGGCGAGCGGAGCGCTGCAGCGCCGCCGGATGCACCGGGCAACCTCAGCGTTGCAGGGTCTCGATCTCCTCGGAACAGCGCTCTGGCTGATGGATCATAGCCGACGCAAGATCCCCCGCGGCTCAGTCTAGGTCAGCTCCGCAGATTCCTTCAGCAACTTGAGCGGATCAAGGGGATCGCCCCGCAGGCTGGCCTCGACGGCCCAGACCCCCGGGGCACCTCCCCTGGAGAGCGACGTGAGCAACAACCCGGCAGTGAGCAGAGCAGAAACCCACCAGCGGGCCATGAGCCCGCCTCGAGGGGCAGGGTACACACGATAGGCGGCCGCCACCGCGCGCACGCGGCCGCGTCGGACCGCCTCCTCGCGCAGGGGCAGGAGTTCGGCCCTGCATCGAGATAGCCGACCCGGCCGCCGCCCCCCTCTGCTCCATTGAGGTGGCGAGATCCAAATTTGTGGTGTAGACTAGATTTGAACCCGCCCTGTTCTTTTCGGATGCGAAAGGAGGGCTCCCATGGCGATGAGCAAAGCACTCCGCGATGCGATGAACGACCAGATCCGGCACGAACTTTACTCTGCATATCTCTATCTTTCCATGAGCGCTTACTTCGAGGCCCTCAGTCTACCTGGGTTCGCCCACTGGATGCGGGTCCAGGCCCGTGAGGAATTGGGCCACGCAATGAAGTTCTTCGATCACCTTTGCGATCGGGGAGAGCGGGTGGTCCTGCAGGCCA
>JAGHYO010000115.1 GCA_017743605.1 Thermoflexus sp.
CAGGGGAAGCCCATCCTGGGGATCTGCCGCGGCTCCCAGGTGCTGGCCGTGGCCTTCGGAGCGGTCCTCTGTCAACATCTTCCGGACATCACCGAGCTGACCCATGACAGCGATACACCTCCGCCCGCCCGGGCTCATCCCGTGCGCCTGGAGCCCCCCTTGGAGCTGGAGACGCTCCTGCGGTCCCATGGGATTGGGGAGACCCTGGAGGTCAATTCGTATCATCACCAGGGGGTTCCCCGCCGAGCAGATCTCCCGCCGCTCCTCCAGCCCATCGCGGAGGCGCCGGACGGCGTGGTGGAAGGGTTCCTCTGGCGCTCGGCGTCGGAGATGATTGGGGCCCTGGCTGTGCAATGGCACCCAGAGTTGCTCTTTGAGGACGATGCCCGTCACCTGTGGCCGTTCCATTGGCTGGTGGAGGCCGCCCAGGGAGCCCGCTGATCTTCAGCATGCAGAGCCTGCCGCCGGCAACCGGATTCGAACGCGCGTTCCCTGGCCCGGGGCGCCCTCCACTTCGATCTCCCCGCCCATGGCCTGGAGGAGACCCCGTGCCACCGCCAGGCTCAGCCCGAAGCCCGGGACCTCCCGCACCCGCGGATCCTCTGAGCGCCAGAAGGGGGTGAACAGCTGCGCCTGATCTGGCGGCGCGATCCCGATCCCCGTATCCTCCACCTCGCAGATCACCGCGGGCCCCTGACGCCATGCCCGGACCCGGATCTCCCCGCCGGGCGGGGTGTATTTGGCGGCGTTGTCCAAGACCTTCCCCAGGATCCCCTCCAGCCGCTCCCGATCCGCGGCCGCCTGAGGGAGATCCTCTAGCAGATCCACGGAGAGCCGGTGGCCTCGGGATTCGATCTCCGATCGGACACGGCGCAGGGCCTCCTCCAGCGCCTCTGACAGGGAGACCGGCTCGATGCGCAGGCGCAGACGTCCGGTTTCGAGGCGCGCGTGCTCGAGCAGGTCGTTCACCAGAGTTGCTAGCCGATCGATGTTCGCCCGGATGGTCCCGAGGAACCGGCGCTGGTTCTCAGTGAGGGGGCCGGCGAGCTCTTTGAGCAGGAGGTCGGCGTAGCCCTTGATGCTGGTCATCGGCAGGCGAAGCTCATGGACGGCGATGGAGAAGAACGTGCCGCGGGCCTCCCGCTCCCGTGCGGCCTCTAAGGCCATCCCAATCCACAGCTTCGCCGCCTCCCAGCCCGCCTCATCCGCCAGCGCCTCCGGATCCGGATCCCGGACACCAAGCCGCTCCGAAGGCTCCCTCTCTGTGATGGGAAGGAACCACACGGTATCTGCGGCCGGCTCCCATATGGATCGGACAGAGGGCGGGAGCGTCCACTCGCGCTCCCAAAAGGCCGGATCGCCCCGGACGATGGCGCAGCGCCAGGCGCCGGACTCTTGAAGGAGCACGGTTCCCTCCACCGCCCCCGTTTGGGCCATCACCCAGTCCAAAGCAGCGCGGCGGACTTCCTGCGGATCCTTCGACAATCCGAGGATCCGCCCCAGCTCGATCAGCTGCTCCATTCGCATCTCTCGCATCGGCTCACCCTTCCCGGATGATCAGACGGTCCTGTGCATCGTAGGTGTAACTCAGAAAGAACGGCTCCCCGGTCTCCCGGAAGCGCAGCACTCGGGGCCAGAGCGCCGGGAAATCCTCCACCACCGGCAGGTCCAGCACCTGGAAGATCGGCACCCAGGTCAGCATCCCCTCCGAGGTCGGCCCCGCCGGGTGCGCCGCCGTCTCCCCGACGAAGACCGCGAGGAGGACCCCTGGAGAGGTGCCGGTGTCTACGGTGATCAGGCCCGCCAGCTGGAGCTCTGCCGCCGAGATACCCGCTTCCTCCGCCAGCTCACGGCGGGCCGCTGTGCGCAGATCCTCCCCCGGCTCCGCGTGTCCGCCCAGGCCGTTGTAACGCCCTGGGAAAACCTTCTTCGTCGGGGAACGCTGGATCAACAGCACCTGATCGCCCCGAAACAGGAAGCATATCACCCGGGGGATCACCACCCAGCTTCCGGCGACGCCTCCCTGATCCACCTGTCCCACCGTCTCCTCCTCGGATACGCTGGAGATCGCAATCTTCCCTCAGGGGGCCTCCTCACCCAGATATTTTCGAAAGAAGGCGATGGATCGCTCCAGGAGCAGGCGGTCCGCTGCGCTCCCAGCCGGGAACGTGTGGGGCTGGCCCGGGTATTCGAACCACTCCACCGTCTTGCCCAGGGCACGCAATTGTTCGTAAAGCTCCCGAGACCATTCGGGCGGCACCACGGAGTCTGCCGCCCCGTGGTGGATCTGAATGGGCGTCGCGGTGTCCTGGAGGTAGTAGAAGGGCGAGATGCGGCGCAGGGCCTCCTCGGGCACACTCAGCTCCTCGAGCCCCCGCGCCCCGCCTGACCACTGGAGAATGCGTTCGAGGTTCTTGCGCTCGTCGGCGTTCATGGAGCCGTAGAGCACCGCTGCCCGGATCCTCGGGTTCACCACCAAGACCCGCAGGGCGATCCCGCCGCCCATGGAGTGGCCGAACAGACCCACGGCGTCCGCCTGCGCCTGGGGCAGCGTCGGCAGCAGGGCGATCAAGCTCAGCACGTCCACCGCATAGCCCACGCGAAAGGGGTTGGGCCCTTCATCAGAGGGGGGGTGGTTCCGGTAGTTGGGGTGGAGCACCAAGAAGCCGGCCCGGGCCAGGGCGTCGGCGTAGCGGGTCGTATAGGCCAGTGTCGAATAGCGCCTCGGATCCACGTAGCCGTGCAGCACGATCACTACCGGGAACGGGCCCTCCCCCTGGGGGACGTTCATGAACCCGTAAACCGTCAGGCCGTCGCTGGGATACGCGATGAGGGTGCGGGTGAAGGCTCGGGTGACTGCTAGGGTGCGCTCGATCCGGACCGCTCCGCTGCCGTAAGCGCGCTGCCGTAAGCCCTCCACGGTGAGCTCTGCGTAGGGATCTGGGGTCGGCGTCGGAGAAGGAGGGACGGTCGCCGTAGGCATAGGGGTGAGTCCCCGAGCCGAACCCTCGTCCGTCGGGGTAGGCGTTGAGGTCGGTGTCTCCACCGAGGGGCTGGCAACGGGCGAGGGTGCACGCTGCGCGCAGCTCACAGCGATCGTGATTAAAAAGATCCATCCGGCGAAGTGGATCCTCATCCGCTCGCCTCCTGGAGCGCAGGCGCGGTTTGGTTTAAAATATCCAAAAAGGGGAGGAGATGCAACTCCCCTACTTAAGCCGCACATGGAGGGATCAGGAATGTTGCGGAACTGGCTGGAGGTCTATCGCACCTGCAACCTGAGGGCCGACCGGCCGATGGATACGGTCTCGAAGTGGCTGATCATCTCCCGCTGTTGCGTGTTCCCGATGACGATGATCTCCGCGGCCATCGGGGGATTGCTGGCGGCAGCTGTCGGGCGCTTCGAGCCCTTGCCTTTCGCCCTGGCCGCCGTGGGGCTGGTGCTGGCCCACGCGGCGAACAATATGATCAATGACTATTTTGATTTGGAGACAGGGCTGGACACCGCAGAGTACGTCCGGGCCCAGTATGCGCCCCATCCGGTCCTCTCGGGCCTGGTCACGCGGGAGCAGCTGTTGCGCGCCATCCTGGTGGTGAACGCCCTGGACGCGCTGATCGCCCTGGTGCTCACGGCGATGCGGGGATGGCCGATCCTGGCCTTTGCCCTGGCCGGGCTGTTCATCAGTGTGTTCTACGTGGCCCCGCCTCTGCGTTTCAAGAGCATCGGCCTGGGAGAACTCGGCGTCTTCGTGGTATGGGGCCCCTTGATGATCTGCGGCACTTTCTATGCGACGACGGGGACGCTGCCGGGATGGATCTGGCTGGCCTCGATCCCCTACGCCTTACTGGTGTCCACCGTGCTCATCGGCAAACACATCGACAAACTGGAGCAGGATCGGGCTCGGGGGATCCGCACGTTACCGGTTCTGCTGGGTGAGCGAATGGCGCGGGCGCTGAACGCAGGGCTGATGGTGGCCTTTTATCTGGCGGTGGCGGGGATGACGCTCACGGGGATGCTGGGACCTTGGGTGCTGCTCACCCTTCTCGGCCTGCCGCATCTGATCATCGTCTTGCGGACCTACGCTCGCCCCCGTCCGGCCGAGCCGCCTCCTAACTATCCAGTGTGGCCCCTATGGTATGTCTCTTGGGCCTTCACCTTCAACCGACGAGCTGGGGCGCTGTTTCTAGCGGGGCTCCTTCTGAACCTTATCTTCCCGCTTAGCCTCCCGGTTGGATGAGAGGGGCCGCCCGCGGTTTCTCCCGGGCGAAGCGTTGGTTTTGGTAACGAAGAAGTCTCAACATTTGATGCACGAGGCGATCTAGCCGTTGCAGATCGCCTCGGCGATTTACTTTTTCTTTGACGCTGATTTCCCCTGGATTGCCGCCGAGGAATCCTAGCATCCTGCACTACTCCTGTCACGGTGTCCGGATGAGAAGATGGGCCTTTTGCATGAAATCCCTGGGAAGTCCAAAATGGGGATGGCCGGGTGGAGTTCCAGGTGGCGTGCCAAGCCCTCAGGACCTGGGGTGTTTTGTGTTGCTAACACTCCGACTTGGTGAGGAGGGGGAAACACCATGGCGAACACAACGGTAAGCGCGCAGACAGAGGCGCCCACCACCGCGAGATCCACATCTCCAGGAGAGTTCGCCTTCATCCCGCCGGTGCCGCGTTCGCTCGAGGAGACCGGGCTTTCCTTAGCGTTCCTGGCTGATCTGGGCCTCAAGATCCTCTACAACGCCGGCTATCTCACCGGCGGGCAGCTGGCGGAGCGCTTGCGCTTTCCCTACACCGGGGTGACGGAGGTTATCCTGGAGTTCCTCAAGCGGGAGCAGCTGGTGGAGGTGCTGGGGGCAAGGGGCGTAGGGGAGCAGGCCTATCAGTACGCTCTCACCGCTCGGGGGCGCGATCGAGCCCGCGAGGCGCTGGATCGGAGTCAATATGCCGGGCCTGCCCCCGTGCCCCTCTCCGCCTACGCTGTGGCCATGCGCCGACAATCCCACAAAGGCACCCGGGTGACCCCGCGCTTGATGCGCCAGGCCCTTGGGCATCTGGTCCTCAACGACCGCGTGTTCCACAAGATCGGCCCTGCTATCAACTCGGGGACCTCTATCTTCCTCTACGGTCCGCCCGGGAACGGGAAAACTTCCATCGCCGAGGCCATCGGCCATCGCGTGTTCCAGGGCGGGATCTACATTCCCTACGCTGTGGAGGTCGGCGGGTTCGTCATCAAGGTGTTTGATGAAGTCAACCACGAGCCGCTGTCCGACCAGCGATCCGGCCAGACCGGCCTGCTGAAAGCGCCGGCAGATGCCCGATGGATCGCCATCCGACGGCCCTGCATCGTCAGCGGCGGAGAGCTCACCCTGGAGATGCTGGATCTGACCTGGAACGAGGTCAGCCGCTACTATGAGGCGCCCCTCCAGATGAAGGCCAACGGTGGGGTCTTTCTGATCGACGACTTCGGCCGCCAGCAGGTGCGCCCTCGGGATTTGCTCAACCGCTGGATCGTCCCGCTGGAGAAGGGGACAGATTACCTCACTCTCCACACCGGCCAGAAGTTTGAGATCCCCTTCGAGACCCTGATCCTCTTCTCCACGAACCTCAACCCGCAGGATCTGGTGGACGAAGCCTTCCTGCGTCGCATCCGGCACAAGATCGAGGTCCCCGATCCCAGCCCGGCGGAGTTCCGGGAGATTTTCCGCAGGGGGTGCCAGGCCCGGGGGATCCCTTACGACGACCAGGCCCTGGTCTATCTCCTTCAGGAGTGGTATATCAAGCGCCGGCGGCCGCTGCGGGCGGTCCATCCTCGGGATCTCCTGTCCCACATCCAGGACATTGCCTCTTATTTCAACATGCCCCCAACACTGAGCAAGGAGCTCATCGACCGGGCCTGTGAGGCCTATTTCGTGGAGACGAGCAGCCCAGCGAACTCTGCAGCCCCTGCGGCCAAGCCCAGCTCGCCTCCCTCCACGTGAGCGCATGATCCCTTTAGGCATAGAAGGGAAGGTCTTCCCTCTACTTGATTCCTCCTATTGGGAAGGTGGGCCGCGTGTGTGCTTGTGAATTTCAGCAAGAATCTTGAACTCTCGAAGGCACAACATAGTTACAATTAAGCAGCATGGGATGATAAGTTTTCGGATATTGCCCGGAGTCGAGGATCTGGCTTTCCGAGGCAATGGACGCCCGGGTTCGGCTCAAAGGTTCAGGGCGAAAGCCCCTCATACGGAGGATCGATGTTGGGTAGGAGCGGCTTTCGCCGCGACCCATCGCGGATCGAAGGCAGAGGTCCGAGGCTGAAGCCCCTCCTACAGGAAGATCGACGTTGGGTAGGAGCGGCTTCGGCTGCGACTCACCGCGCCAGCGAGGAGGTTTTTGAATGACCCGGAAGAAAGCCGCGCCCGGCCACGTGGTGGCTACCAACTCCAAAGCCTACCACGATTACCATATCGAGGAGACCTTCGAGGCGGGCATTGCCCTTACGGGCAGCGAGATCAAATCCGCGCGCGCAGGAAAGGTCAGCCTGCGGGAGGGCTATGTGCTGCCGCGGGACGGAGAGTTGTGGCTCATGAACGTGCACATTGCCCCCTACGAGCCGGCCGCGCGGGACAACCCGGATCCCCGGCGGCCGCGCAAGCTGCTGCTCCACCGGCATGAGATCAACCGGCTGATCGGCAAGGCCCAGGAGAAGGGCTACACCATCGTGCCGCTGAAGGTTTACCTGAACGCCCGGGGCCTGGCCAAGGTGGAGATCGCCCTGGTGAAAGGCAAGAGGCAATACGAGAAGCGCCGGGCCATCGCTGAGCGGGAGGCCCGCCGGGAGATCGAGCGTGCCCTGAAGGGAGTCGAGTGAGATGGGCGTGCGGGAGCGATACGCGCATCAGCCTCCGCTTCCTTCGGATGTGGCACAGCGGATGGAAAGCCTGCCCGACCTCCTCCGGCGCCACCCGGTGCGCCTGGCTTATCTGTT
>JAGHYO010000116.1 GCA_017743605.1 Thermoflexus sp.
GCGGCGGAAGCTGCTCCTACGGGCATCGGTCTTTTGGTAGGAGGGGCTTTAGCCCCGAACCTCCGTCTTCGATGACGTAAGGGTCGCGGCTAAAGCCGCTCCTACAGCCTCGAACCCCCGCCCTCGATGGCCTAATAGTCGCGGCAAAAGCCGCTTCTACAGGCATCGGTCTTTTTGTAGGAGGGGCTTCAGCCCCGAACCTATGTCTCGGATGACGCAAGGGGTCGCAGCTAAAGCTGCCCCTAATCGGTCCTTTTGGTAGGAGGGGCTTTCGCCCAGAGCCTTTGTCTTCGATGACGAAAGGGGTCGCGGCGGAAGCCGCCCCTACGGGCATCGGTCTTTTGGTAGGAGGGGCTTCAGCCCCGAACCTCATAGGTGTTCAGCTGAATAGGGGATGCCGCTCCGACCGGCGCTCTGCCAGGCGTGCTCATCCGATGGGATGATTGGGCTGCAGATGGTCACTCGGACTTCGTGAAGATCCTCACTGCTCCTCTTGCAACTTCGGCTTTAATGTAGAAAGCGATGATTCGAAAGAATCCCGCATAGGAGAAGGGTGGCTGTGGCGCATTGTCATTCGGAGCCGATGGGGCGGGTTGAGGATCTTATCTGGCGTCCGGTGGTGCTGGTCGGGCCGCCGAACGTGGGCAAATCGGCGCTGTTCTTCCGGCTCACCGGCCGCTACGCTACCGTGTCCAACTACCCAGGCACCACGGTGGACCTGCTGATGGGACGCCTCCCGGAGGGAGCTCCCTTGGTGGACACCCCGGGGATCCGCGGCCTGTTCCCCCTCTCCGCCGAGGAGCAGGTAACGCAAGCCCTGATCCTGGACGCCCAGCCTCAGGCGGTGATCCAGGTGGCGGACGCCCGGCATCTCCGTCAGGCCCTCCTGCTCACCCTCCAGCTGGCCGAGCTGGAGATCCCCATCGTCCTGGATCTCAACCTCATCGACGAGGCGCGGGCGGAGGGCCTCGAAATCGACCTGGAGGGATTAGCAGCCCGACTGGGGGTCCCGGTGGCCGCCACAGTGGCCGTCTCCGGGCACGGGCTGGACCGTCTGCGCGCCCTCATCCCGGAGGCCCGCATCCCCCGGGTCCGCCCCACGTATGAGGCGCCCCTGGAGGAAGCCCTGCGGCGGCTGGAGGAGCGCCTGCCTCCGGCCCCCGGCCGCCGGTATCGGGCCATCGGACTGCTGCTGGGGGATCCCCGGACCTGTCAGCAGGTCCCCGAGGAGGCGCTCCATCGGGAGGCAGCGGCCCTGCGAGAGGCCCTGGAGGCCCATTACGGGCGGCCCCTGCTCTATGTCCTGACCCGGCAGCGCTACCGGTGGGCGGAGCAGTTGCAGGAGGGCCTGGTGCGTCGGACGCCTCGCGCAGCGAGCGCCCGTCGGGGGCTGCGGGAGGGGCTGGACGCGCTGATGCTCCACCCCATCGGAGGCTGGCTGGTCATCGCTGCTGTCCTCTGGCTCACGTATCAGATCGTCGGCGTGTTCGGCGCCCAGGTGCTGGTAGGGTTCCTGGAGGAGACGGTGTTTGGGGCCTGGATCCTTCCAGCGCTGACGACGCTGGCCCAGCGATGGATCCCGTGGGCGCTGGTTCAGGATTTCCTCTTCGGACCCTATGGCCAGATCTCCATGGCCCTGACCTACGGGCTGGCCATCGTCTTCCCCATCGTCGCTACGTTCTTCCTGATCTTCAGCCTGATGGAAGACTCCGGATATCTTCCCCGCCTGGCGGTGATGCTGAACCGTCCGTTCAAAGCCCTGGGGCTGAACGGCCGGGCGGTCCTCCCCATGGTTCTGGGGCTGGGGTGCGTGACCATGGCCGCGATGACCACGCGGGTGCTGCAGACCCGGCGGGAGCGGGTGTTGGTCACCCTGTTGCTGGCCCTCGCCGTCCCCTGCTCGGCGCAGCTGGGGGTGATCTTCGGGATGATCGCCCTGGCCGGCCCAGGGGCCCTGTGGATCTGGCTTGCCGTGGTGGCGGCGGTGCTGGGCCTGGTGGGCGCCCTGGCCGCCCGAGTGGTTCCCGGGGAGCCCTCGGATTTCATCCTGGAGCTGCCTCCGCTGCGGGCGCCCCGCCTCGAGAACCTGACCCTCAAGACCCTGGCCCGGATCGAGTGGTATCTCAAAGAGGTGGTGCCCTTGTTCATGCTCAGCACGGCCGTGCTCTTCGCGCTGGACCGCTTAGGCCTGCTCGGGGGGATCGAGCAGGCGATGGCGCCGCTGGTGAGCGGATGGCTGGGGCTACCGCCGCAGACCGCTGGCATGTTCCTCCTCGGTTTCCTGCGCCGGGATTATGGGGCGACGGGGCTGTTCGATCTCGCCCAGGAGGGCGTGCTCACACCCCTTCAGATCCTGGTGAGTCTGGTGGTGATCACGCTGTTCATCCCGTGCATCGCCACGGTGATGATGATGATCAAGGAGCACGGTTGGCGCACGGCCTGGGCCATCTTCGCCTTCGTCTTCCCCTTCGCCTTCCTGGTGGGTGGGCTGATCCATCACGCGCTACGGTGGCTAGGATGGGGGTGAACTGATGCAGATGCGCTGCCCGATGTGCGGCCATGTCTTCGATCCCGCCGAGCTGCAGTGCCACACTGCGTGTCCGATCGGCGCGCAATGCGCCTTGACGTGCTGCCCTCAATGCGGCTATCAGATGCCGGATCCGGAGCGCTCGGTCAGCGCGCGGTGGCTGCGGGGGCTGCTGGGCCGGCTCCGCCTATCCCGGCCGGCCTCCGCTCCGACACTGGTCGACCTCCCGCCCAGCCGCTCTGCTGTGGTGACGGACGTGGAGGAGATCCAGGGGTCACAGCTGGCCCAGCTGGTCCAGATGGGCCTGCTCCCCGGCGCGGAGGTTCGGGTTCTCCGGACGCGCCCGGCGCTGATCGTGGAGGTGGACGGCATGACCCTGGCCCTGGATCCCGCCGCGGCGGCGCGCATCCGGGTGGCCCCCTGAGAATCCTTGGGCCCCGCGGTTTCCCGTCAGGGTCGGGGGACCTTCCCCGGGGAGGGGAAGGTCTGGATCCGCCAGTCGGCGCAGGTATCCGTGTCCCGGCCCGCCGGGTAGCGCTCGAGGCTTTGCCCTCGAGGCGGCGCGGGGCAACGGGGCGCGCTGCCCCACTCCACCCGATCCACCTCCCCCTCCGGCCCGATCAGGAGCACCTCATCTTGAGTGTTGTTGAGGTTCCAGGTTCCCCGCCCCCATTCCGGATCGGGTAGAAGATCAGGGACTGCCGGATCGGCCCCCGCCAGCTCGAAGTCCGGCGGGATCCCGTAGCGCGCGCGGAAGGCCTGGGCGGAGACGGCGATGATCCGGACCTGGCCAGGGGCGATGGTGGCGCCGGGCGGGAAACGATACATTCCCTCGTAGTCCCCAGGCGTCGCTGCGTCGCCGATGCGATACAGGGAGAGATCCAGGAGCTCCCCGCCGGGGTTATAGAGCTCCACCCACTCCTCGTTGGGATCGACCCCGAGCGCGTTAGCCAGCACCTCGCTGATCAGCAGATGCGGCGGGCGGTGATCCCGGAAGACCAGGGGCATGTAGATCTTCGGCTGAGCAAGCTCCCAGTCGAACCGGAACAGCTCCGCCAGGGCGCGGAACCCTTCCTCCGACCGGATGATCAGCATCAGCTCCCGGTTCAGCTTATAGGAGGTCTCCGTGCTGTTGGCCGCGCCCAGGATCACGTAGGGCTCCTCGCCCTGACGGAGGAGGAACATCTTGTTGTGCAGGCCGCTCCCGCCGGGGTTCCCCAGGCGCACTTGGAGGGTCGCGGAGAGGGTCGGGCTCATCGCCCGCAGGGCCTCCAGATACGCCGCGGTAGCACTGTTCCCCCGCGGGGCGTTCGGATCGTCGTAGAAGCGGTCCAGCATGATTTGCACCGAGGCCCCGCGCTCGGCGGCCTCAATGAGGGTGGCCAGGACCAGGTTCGGGGAGATCACCGGGGCGACGCGGGGATCCGCCGCGCTGGGGCCCCACCAGAGCGGCAGGGCCAGCTGCTGGACCCGGAGGACGTCCCCCGCGCCAGCGGAACGCAGCCGGGCCCACATCGGGTTCTCCAGGTTCAGGATGCCCTCCGGACCGACGATGAGCGTGACCTCCGTCGCGGTGATCGGGATCGGCTCCGGGAAACGGACCGGGTAAGCGGTCCCGCCCAGGGAGATGGGCGGGGCGTAAGTGAGGGGAGGGTCCTCCATAAGAGGGATGACGTCCCGGAAGATGGGGTCTGTGTCGAAGCGGAAGAGATCAGTTAAGAACCTTGCGATCTCAGCGGACTCAAAGGCCACCAAGACGCCGCGCTGGCCCAGCGTGCCATCGTCCTTCGGATCATCGGGCATTGCCCGGGGGCTCAGGTTCTCCGTCCCGATCAGCACCCGCTGACCGTCCGCCACCAGGAATTTGGCGTGCGCGTAGACGTAGCGGCGCAGGGCCGGCGGGCTGGCCGCGGGCATGTTGCGCATGATCAGGCAGCGACCGCCGGCCTCCCGCAGGAGCCGGCAGACGTAGCGGGCGTTGTCGCTGAGGCCGCCTGGCGGTGTGCCGTCCAACAACAGGGTGACCGAGACCCCGCGGCGGGCGGCAGCCGCGAGACGCTCCGCCAGCCGCGGATGCTCGAAAGTGAACAGCTCTCCCTGAATGGAATGTTGCGCCGCATCGATCCAGGCTGCGACCGCCTCGAAGGCATGATCCGGGGCGATGATCAGGGTCATCGGGAAGGTCCCGCTCAGGCGGAACGGCGTCCCGAAGCGTTCCGGGGCCCATCCCGGGAACCGCATGCGGCGCCCGGCCCACGGATCCTCCCGGTCACTGGCCCAGTCGGAGGCCGTGTTCGTGTCCAGGGGAAGCCCCGTGGCCGGATCCATCCGGCGGACCAGCAGGCGCCCTTCGGTGCGGGCACCTGGGACACCGTAAACCTGGAGGAGGCGTCCCCGCCAGCCCAGGGTCTCCGTGTAGCCCTCTCCGTACAGGACCGCGTCCACTAGGATGCCAGCGGCATCTCGGAGGACCACTTCATCGCTGGCGTTGGCAAAGCCGGGCCACGTCCCGCTGACCGGTCGCACCCCTTCCAGCCCGTTCGGGAAGACCGCAGCGTCCGGAGGATGGCCGAAAGCAAGGGTGAACGAGAGGGCGTGGTGGGCGATCCAGAGGGAGACGGGTGGGGTAATGATGAAACCCGGGGGGAAGCGCACCCCGCCGGTCCCTGTGAGGCGATCCCGCAGCGTCCATCCGCTGAGATCGATGGGCTCCGTCCCGGCGACGGTGAGCTGCACGGCTTCGTCGGGCTCGCCGGAGAAAACGCCGTCGGGGTGGACGGCGGTGATCCACACCGGAGGCCTGCCGGCCTGGAAGGCGCGGGATGGGATGAGGAGGGCGATCATGGCTCCGGCCAGGCCCAGCAGGAGAGAGAGGATCATGTGGCGGACGCGGCGCATCCTTAGGTTCCCCTTTTGGGATAAGTGGCCTGCTCTATAAAGATGATAGCCACTCGCTCAGGGGAGCCGTTTCCGAACCAGGCGCGTTGCATCCGCCGGATCCTGGGCTCCGCCCTTTGCGCGGAGGTTTGCGGCGGATCCTTGAATAGCAGGTCACGGGCCGGGCTCGGGCGGGGATGGACAGGCGGCCAGAGCCTCCGGGACAAAGATCTTGGGCAGGTTGTCGAGGGAACGCGTCATCTGGACCCACTTCCCCCAGCGGCCGCTCTCCTGGAAGCCGAGGTTCCGGTAGAGAGACCGGGCCCGCTCGTTGCGCTCCCCCACCCAGAGCTCACACTCCGAACAGCCTCGGGCGCGCAGGTAGGCCATCCCGCGCAGCAGCAGGGCGCGCCCCAACCCCATGCCTTGATAGTCCGGGTCCACCACCAGCTCATGGATCGCCCCCACCGTCCCGTGGTCCCAGTGGGAATCGGTTGCGATGAAGCCGACCGGGCGCGGGCCATCGTAGGCGATGAAGGAGCCCGTGGGATCGCGGTGGCGGAGCCACTTCAAGTAGGCCTTCACTCCTGGGCGATAGCGGTAGAAGTAGTCCCCCAGTGGCCGATAGGCGCGAAAATAGAGATCGATCAGATCCGCGGAGCCAGAGAGGGGCTCCTGGACGATGCGAAGGGCTTGGATGGAGCGCGACAAGGAGGATCACCTCCTTCCAGGGCGCGTTTCATCCCGCGGCGATGTCCGTCCGGTGCCGGATACAGCTTGAAGGTCGCGTGACCACAGGAGGCTTGGGGCAACTGCGCGCAATTGTCCCATACCGCTCGCAGACAGCGAACCGGAAGTAGGGGCTCTGAGCCACTGGTCCGGCCGGGGAAACCTGGGCGTCGGGATTCGGGAAGGGCCTGCCGATCCTCCCTCGTTACCGGACCGATGACGGCCTGTCATGGCCTTCTTCAGCGATACGCGTCGTTCCGCTTGCGGATGTCCTCGATCTGAAGGGTGTGCTCATCCCAGGTTAGGTAGATCCGATATTCGCCTGCGCGATACGATAACAGTTCTCCCCGATCGTGGCGGATCTTCGTCAACGGGGGGCGCTGGGCCCGCTCCAGCTGATGGATCCGCCGCATGACCTGCTCCCGATGCTTGGGATGCAGCTCTTCCAGCGCGCGCCAAGCCCGCTCGGTGATCCGAAGCAACATTGGAACCTCACCACCTTCTCCCGCCATCCATGACCTGTTCTCTAACATTATTTTACATCGGCCGGTTTCCCTCCGGCGAATTTGAGGCCCCTATCCCCAAGAGGGGATCCCCGACCAGGATCCGGTGGCTGAGCATTTTTGGATTTTCAGGTCACTTTTTCCAAGATCTGTTCCAGCTGGACCCGGCATGTTTCGATGAGCCGGGTGATCCGAAGGGGGTCCCGGGGGGTTGCCCAGAGCGCCTGCTGGAGGGCATCCAGCGTGCGGGCAAGGTCGTTCCAGGCCTGGAGGAGGGGATCTGGGCCTGTCTCTTATACACATCTCCGAGCCCA
>JAGHYO010000117.1 GCA_017743605.1 Thermoflexus sp.
TGTTCGTGCAGGCGGAGAGCGAGATCGCGGCCATCAACATGGTCTACGGCGCGGCTTGCACCGGCGCCCGCGTGATGACCTCCTCCTCCGGCCCGGGCATCAGCCTGATGATGGAGGGCCTCTCCTACATCGCGGGCACGGAGGTGCCCTGTGTGATCATCGACGTGATGCGTGGTGGCCCCGGCCTGGGGAACATCGCGCCCTCCCAGGGGGATTACCACCAAATCGTCCGCGGCGGCGGCCACGGGGATTATCGGGTGATCACCTTGGCCCCGGCGACGGTGCAGGAGGCCATCGACTTCACGGTCCTGGCCTTTGACTTGGCCGAGCGCTACCGCACTATCGCCGTGGTGCTGACGGATGGGAGCATCGGTCAGATGATGGAGCCGGCCGAGCTGCCGCCCATGCGCGAGCTCCCGCGGACCCGCCCGGAGTGGGCAGTGACCGGCGCCCAGGGCCGTCCCCGGCGCGTCCTGAGCTCTATTTACCTCGACCCCTATGAGGAGGAGAAGACCAACCGGCGGCTGCTGGAGCGCTGGCGGCAGATCCAGGCCCAGGAGGCGCGGTATCGGGAGTATTACCTGGACGACGCCGAGTGGGTGGTGGTGAGCTTCGGCATTGCGGGGCGGGTGGCCCTCTCGGCGGTGCGGGCCGCCCGGGCCGAAGGCATCCGGGTGGGGCTGCTCCGTCCGTTGACCCTCAGCCCCTTCCCCTACGCCGCCATCGAGGCCCTGAGCCGTCAGGCGGAGGCCTTCCTGGTGGTAGAGATGAACGCCGGTCAGATGCTGGACGACGTCATGCTGGCGGTGGCCCAGCGCGCCCCAGTGGCCTTCTACGGGCGGATGGGCGGCGTGGTGCCGTTCCCCGATGAGATCCTGGAGGAGATCCGCCGCCTGGTCCGGGAGCCGCCGCCCCATGAGGCCGATCCCCGCGAAGCCTGGTTCCGCCGCACGGGGATGTCCAGGAAAAGGGATGGGGGCGGCCCATCTGGCGTGCGGGAAGCAGTGAACCCCTAAGGGACAGGAAGGAGATCTGACATGGTGGCGACGATCCCGCTGGAGCTGGCTTATGAGAAGGCCTACGAGCGGCCGCGCGTCCTCCGCGAGGTGCACACGCATTACTGCCCCGGGTGCACCCACGGCGTGGCCCATCGCCTGATCGCGGAGGTCCTGGAGGAGATGGGCCTGCGGGAGATCACCATCGGGGTGGCTTCCGTGGGCTGCTCCGTCTTCGCCTACAACTACTTCGACGTGGATTTCGTGGAGGCTCCCCACGGCCGGGCGCCGGCCATGGCCACCGGCATCAAGCGGGTGCTGCCGGACCGCATCGTCTTCACCTACCAGGGGGACGGGGACCTGGCCTCCATCGGGATGGGGGAGATCATCCACACGGCGGCCCGCGGAGAGAACATCACGGTGATCTTCATCAACAACGCCAACTACGGGATGACCGGCGGGCAGATGGCGCCGACCACCCTCCCCGGCCAGCGGACGACCACCACACCTCAGGGCCGGGACGTGCGCTGCTCAGGCCATCCCATCCGCATGGCAGAGCTGCTGGCTGGCCTGGAGGGGCCCAGCTGCGTGGTGCGCCGCAGCCTCCACGATCCGAAGCACATCCGCCTGGCGAAGAAGGCGATCCGGCTGGCCTTCGAAGCCCAGCGGCGGGGCCTCGGCTTCTCCTTCGTGGAGCTGCTCTCCACCTGCCCGACGAACTGGGGGCTCTCGCCCATCGAGGCGATGCGCTGGGTGGAGGAGATGATGATCCCGGTCTTCCCGTTGGGGGACTTCAAGGTGGCCCCCGCGCTGAAGGCCATGCGGACCTAAGGGACGCGAAGGAGGGCAGGCCCACCCTGTGATCCAGGAGGTGCCCATGCAGATTGAGATCGTCATCGCTGGGTTCGGCGGCCAGGGCATCCTGTTCGCTGGGCAGGTGCTGGCCTACGCGGCGATGGACGCCGGCAAAGAAGTGACTTGGTTCCCCTCCTATGGGCCGGAGATGCGCGGGGGGACCGCCAACTGCACGGTGATCATCTCCGATGAGGAGATCGGATCCCCGTTGGTGCGGCATCCCCGCGCGGCCATCGTGATGAACCGCCCCTCCCTGGACAAATACGAGCCGCTGGTCCGGCCGGGAGGGCTTCTGGTCGTGAACGTCTCCATGTCCGGGCGGGCGGTGGAGCGAACGGATTTGGAGGTGGTGGCGCTCCCGGCCAGTGAGATGGCGGAAGCCCTGGGCGACCGACGGCTGGCCAACATGGTGCTGGTGGGGGCCCTGCTCGCCCGGCTCCCGGTGCTGACGCTGGACCAGGTGGAGCAAGCGTTGCGGGAACACATGCCAGGACGCCACCGGCATCTCGTCGAGCAGAACATCCAGGCCCTGCGGGAAGGGGCCCGCGCTGCTCAGGAAGCCCTCGCGATCCTTCCGCGTTAAGCGAATCCTGCCTCCACGCATCAGGCATCGGGAGGCCTCGAAAGGGCCTCCTTGTGCGGGGGTGGTTTCCCCTTTGTTGATCCCTTTTCGGGCAAATGCGATAAAATCCCGAATTGAGCGTAGAGCATCTCTGCGGGGATACTGAGGCGAATCGGGCGTGTGGAAGACCGGAGCAGCGGGATGGAGTTCAAGGACTACTATGCCATCCTCGGCGTGAGCCCCGAGGCCAGCGAGGAGGAGATCAAGCGGGCCTACCGCAAGCTGGCCCGCCAATACCATCCCGATGTCAACCCAGGGGACAAGGTAGCAGAGGAGAAATTCAAAGAGATCAACGAGGCCTACGAGGTGCTCTCGGACCTCGAGAAGCGGCGCAAATACGATGAGCTCCGCCGCCAGTATGAGGCCTGGCGCCGGGCCGGCTATGATCCCAGGCAGTTCGACTGGTCCCCATGGGTCCAGCCGGGTGGGGGGCGGGTGGAGGCCCGGGACCTGCAGGATCTTTTCTCGGATTTCTTTGAGATGTTGTTCGGCGGGATGCCTCGGCGGACCCGGGGGTGGACGGCCACGCGGCTTTGGGGGCGGGACGTGGAGCAGCCCCTCACCCTCACCCTAGAGGAAGCCTTCCGGGGAACCACCCGAATCATCCAGGCGCGGGACGGGCGGCGGCTGGAAGTTCGCATCCCGTCGGGGGTACGCACTGGATCCCGGGTGCGGGTCCCGGGGGCGGGGGAGCCTGGCTACGGCAGCCCGCCAGGGGATCTTTACCTGGTGATCGAGGTTGCCCCTCATCCCCAGTTCGAGCGTCAGGATCAAGACCTCTATGCCCCCTTATCGGTTGACCTCTATGCAGTGGTCTTAGGCGGCGAGGTTCCCTTCCGTCATCTGGATGGACGAACCTTGATGGTGCGGATCCCCCCGGAGACCCAAAACGGCGCGCTGATCCGCCTGCGCGGGGAAGGCATGCCCTCCCCAAACCGGCCAGGGGAGCGGGGCGATTTGTATCTCCGGGTCACGGTGGAGATCCCGCGGAACCTGACCCCCCGGGAGCGGGAGCTCTTCGCGGAGCTGGCCCGCATGCGTCGGGGGCGCTGAGGGCAGCGGGCGGTCAGAAGCCGCGCGACGGCGTCGCCTATCCTGAAACCAAAAGGGGTGAGAACCGATGCGCTGGAAGAACGGGTTCTGGCTGTTGTTAGGCCTCAGCGTGCTGCTCAGTGGCTGTCGCTCGCTCCCGTTGCGGGAGCGGATCTTTGTCACCCCCACCCCCCGCCCTGGGGGCGCCGTTGTCCGATCGGTCGGGCCGATACCGACGCCCCTCCCATCGACCTCCGGCCTCGACGAGGAGGAGCAGCGCCTGATCGCCATCTACCAGAAGGTCCTCCCCTCCGTCGTCAACATCGACGTGGAGGGCACGGAGGTCTCTGCGTTCGGAAGCGGGTCCGGCTTCGTTTACGACACGGACGGCCACATCGTCACCAACAACCACGTGGTGATGCGCGCGGGGGAGATCTGGGTGACGTTCTACGATGGCACAGTGGCCCCGGCGCGGGTCGTGGGCCGTGATGTCTACAGCGACCTGGCGGTGGTCCGGGTGGATGTGCCCCGGGAGCTACTCCGGCCAGTTGAGCTGGGGGATTCGGAGACGCTGCGGGTGGGCCAGAAAGTGGTGGCCATCGGCAACCCCTTCGGGCTGCGGGGGACGATGACCCTTGGGATCATCAGCGCCCTCGGCCGGGCTCTGCAGACCCCCACCCGCTTCCAGATCCCGGATGTGATCCAGACCGATGCGCCCATCAACCCGGGCAACTCCGGCGGGCCTCTGGTGGACCTGGAGGGACGGGTGATCGGTGTGAACTCGGCCATCCGGACGGACTCGGACTTGGGCATCCCAGCCAACATTGGGATCGGATTCGCCGTCCCGGTGAACGCCGTCAAGCAGGTGGTGCCCCAGTTGATCCGCGAGGGGCGGGCCCGTTACCCATATCTTGGGATCACCGCCGCAGGGAATGTCTCTCTGGCCGAGCTGCGCGCACGCGGGTATGACGTCCCGGACGTGCGTGGCGTCCTGATCCAGGAGATCCAGCCCGACGGCCCGGCGGCTCGGGCGGGCCTGCGAGGCGGCACCCGCGAGGTGCGGGTCCGTGGGGTCCCCGTCCGGCTCGGGGGTGACATTGTCACAGCCATTGACGGGCGTCCCGTCGCCTCATTCGATGAGCTGGTCTCGCATCTCGTCAACCGCACGGAGGTTGGCCAGACGGTCACTCTGACCATCCTGCGGGACGGCCAGGAGCGGCAGATCCGGGTCACTTTGGGGGAGCGGCCGTCCCCGTGATCTGATCCGGAGGGGCGAGCGATGCGCACTGCGCGCTGGCTGCCGGTGGTGGGAGCGTTGCTGGTGATCAGTGTTTGTGCGGCGGCGACCGCTAGGGCAGTTTTCTGGGTGCGGGCGATGGTGAGCCCGACGGGCCCCTCCGCGCCAGCGGCGCAGGCACCCCTCCTGCCCCGAGCGGCGACCCCTACGCCGCTC
This sequence comes from Thermoflexus sp., assembly GCA_017743605.1. Lineage (GTDB taxonomy): Bacteria > Chloroflexota > Anaerolineae > Thermoflexales > Thermoflexaceae > Thermoflexus. The sequence continues at coordinate 4,958 of JAGHYO010000117.1, forward strand.
CCGACCGGCGTCCTCTCGGAGGCCCAGGCGCTGGAGGCAGCCTTCATCGCCGTCTACGAGCGGGTCAGCCCTTCGGTGGTGCACATCACCACCCGGGCCGCGGCCTTCGATTTGTTCCGGGGGCCGATCTATCAGGAGGGCACCGGTTCGGGGTTCGTGTGGGATCGGGATGGACACATCGTGACGAACAACCACGTGGTGGAGGGGGCGGAGCAGATCGAGGTGATCTTCGCCGACGGCACCACTGTCCCAGCCACCCTGGTGGGCGCCGACGCCTACAACGACCTCGCGGTCCTCCGGGTCCGGGTGCCCCGGGAAAAGCTGGTCCCGGTGACCTTGGGGGATTCCGCTGCCCTGCGGGTGGGGCAGTGGATGATCGCCATCGGCAACCCCTTCGGGCTGGATCGCACGATGACCGTGGGGGTGATCAGCGCCCTCGGGCGCACCCTGGAGCTCTCCGATCGCCCCTTGGGCGAGGTGATCCAGACTGATGCCGCCATCAACCCGGGCAACTCCGGCGGGCCCTTGGTGGACCTGGAGGGACGGGTGATTGGGATCAACACGGCCATCCGCTCCCCCACCGGCGGATCCGTTGGCATCGGCTTCGCCGTCCCCGTGAACACTATCAAGCGGGTGGTCCCCGAGCTGATCGCCCGGGGCCGTTACCCGCATCCCTGGCTGGGGGCCTCGTTCTTCGAGGTGACGCCGGCCTTCGCTCAAGCCTTCAACCTCCCGGCGGATCACGGCCTGCTCACCGTCCGGGTGGTGCCGGACGGGCCGGCGGCTCGGGCAGGGTTGCGGGGGGCGACCCAGCGGGCGCGCACCCGTCTGGGCGACGTGTTCCTTGGGGGGGATCTGATCACGGCCATCGACAGCCGGCCGCTGCGGAGGGTGGACGATCTGGTGATCTACCTGGAGAACTATAAGCGGGTGGGGGAGACAGTGACCCTCTCTATCCTGCGGGACGGACGGCCCCTGACCCTCACCGTGACCCTAGGGGAGCGTCCTGCGGAGTGAGCGATTCCCGAAGGAGGTGAGGGCAACCATGGAGGTCCGGACCTACACGGTGGAAGTGGTGGATGAGGACGAGCCACGCTACCGGATCGGAGCGGTGGCGGCGATGGTGCAGCTGCATCCGCAGACCATCCGGTATTACGAGTCCATTGGGCTGATCGCTCCGCGCCGGCCCCGTGGCCGGAACCGCCTGTATTCCGAGCGAGATGTAGCTCGGCTGCGCCGCATCGTGGAGCTGACCCGTCTGGGGGTGAACCTGGCTGGGGTGGAGATCATCCTGCGCTTGCAGGAGCAGATCGAGACCCTGCAGGTGGAAGCGGAGCGGCTTCGCGCTATGCTCGCTGCCTCCGTTTCTGGGGATCCAGAAGCGCATCCGGGACCCTGAAACATGTCCGCTGGCATCCTGAACCGTGAGGAGGGAGCGTCGTGCGCATCCTTAGCGACAACCGGCCGGTGGAGCTGGACGCGTCGCTGTCGGAGAACCTGATCAAAGAGGAGACGCGTCGCTATGAGAACGGTCCGTATCGGTCCCTGACCCGTTACCTCTGGTTCCAGACCCGGGAGCGGCGGGCCATCCTCCGCCTGACCGACGTCGTCCGCCGGGCCGTGCGGGAAAGTGGGGTTCGGGAGGGCTTCGCCCTGGTCAGCGCCATGCACATCACCGCCGCGGTGTATGTCAACGATCACGAAGAGGGCATCATGCAGGACATGATGGAGCTCTTAGACCGCCTGGCCCCCTTCCGGCCGGACTACCGGCATCACCGCACCGGCGAGGACAACGCCGACGCCCATCTCAAGAGCCTGCTCCTGCATCATGAGGTGATCGTCCCCATCACCGATGGAGACCTGGACCTGGGGCCCTGGCAGGAGATCTTCTACGCGGAGTTCGACGGCCAGCGCCGCAAACGGGTCCTGGTGAAGGTGGTGGG
>JAGHYO010000118.1 GCA_017743605.1 Thermoflexus sp.
GGCATGGGTATGGTTGTCAGTAGCTCTTGAACCGTCCAGATATGATCGGTCGGCCCATCAGCACCGGCCCGCCGTGCCGGGCCACGGCCTGGGCCACCCGTAAGGCCCGCACGGGGCCCAGGAGCTGGAGCCACCGCATCCGCATCCCCAGGCCCGTGAAGACCCGGACGTGCTCCCCCTCGATCTCCAGGAGCATGGGCTCTTAGCGCCAGCCGAGGCGGGCCGGGTTCAGCAGGGCCCGGACCTCGGGGTCCCGCAAACTCCGCACCCGCAGCCGCCCGCAGCTCAAAGCTTCTACTTCTTGGGCCAGAGCGATGCACGCTGCACATCCACCGTCGTATAACAACGATTTTTTCCTAATAATTCGCCTCTTATTTGAACTTTTCTTTCCTCCAGATATCTTCCCAAACCACAGCGGCGCAGTATCGACCAGCTCCACCTCCGGCCGGTGGCACCAGAGCCCCAGATCCGCCAGCCAATACAGCTTCTTGTGCTTATTTCCTCACGCAATCTTATAATAAGCAGCCAGAGGTCGCTTCGCAACCGTATTTTCCTCAGGAGTTACCCTGTGGATTTCCACAGGTCCTGTTTCGGGGGATTACGAGGCTTCCTCTGTCGAGGCTCCGGCGAGGAGCCAATGGGGAACCTGAGCTCTCCGGATTTACTTACCTGTGTAGAACGCGCACGGGTGGCCCCTGCCGGAGGGGCATTGAGGGGCCCCTCCCTATCCAGCAAGACGATTCCCGGAGGGCCTGCGGGGCCTATTCGCCCTCACTGGGGTGCCTCATCCCCTGAAGCCATCCCCGTCGCATTGCTTCCTTCGCGGCCGCCGCCCGGCTGCTCACCCCCAGCCGCTGGAAAATCTGGCCCAGGTGATATTCCACGGTCCGCGGGGAGAGCCCCAGGCGCTGCGCGATGGCCCGGTTGGTCAGCCCCTCGGCCACCAGTTCCAGGATCTCCCGCTCCCGCTCCGTCAGACCTTCCCCGCCCCGCTCCGGAAGCCCCCGCGCCCTGGCCAGGATCTCCGGGCTGAAGGCGGTCAGGCCCCGGGCCACGCTCTGGACCGCCGCGGCGATGGCCTCCAGGCCTTCGCTTTTGAGAAGATAACCCTCCACCCCAACGACCATGGCCTCCCGGATCAGCGCCTCGTCATCGTAGGCGCTGAGCAGCAGGATGCGGATCGGCCACCCGCGCCGCCGGATCTCCCGCGCGAGGGCGAGGCCATCGCGCCGGGGGAGGCGGATATCGAGGATGGCGACATCGGGCTGGAGCCTCTCCAGCATGGCAAGGGCGGTTTCCCCATCCCCGGCTTCGGCGACCACCTGAACCTCAGGCCGCCGCTCCAGCAGGGCCCGCAAGCCCAGGCGCAGCGGCGGATGATCATCCGCGACCAGAACACGAATGGGTTCCATTCGGTTCACGCTCCATCCGGATTGGCACCATTCAGCTTCAACTCAGGGAATCCGGATAGCTCCTTCCCCAGGGGACCGCAGGGGAGATACCTCCGGTGTCCGCGGCAGCCTGGAAGCCCCCAGGACGAGGTCAGTCGATCGTCACCAGATCCGGGAAAGCCCGGCTGCCGCTTCGGCGTCCACCATCCACAGGATCCGCCCGGGGCCCGGGCGGACCCCCTGCGCGGGCCAGCGGAGGGGATCGAAAGGTCCCTCCCACACGGCCCGCAGGATCTCCGCTTTGCGCGCCCCGGTCACCAGGAAGACCACCCGACGCGCCTGGTTCAGGATCGGCAGCGTCAGGGTCACCCGCGGTGGATCCGCTTCTGGCACGGCGGCCACCCAGCGCCTCGGCTCCGTCACCGCCGGATGAGAGGGGAACAGGGAGGCCGTGTGGCCGTCCTCCCCCAGGCCCAGGAAAACCAGATCGAAGCGCGGGGGCGCTTCCCTGAAGAACGATCGCAAAAGCGCCTCATAGCGGACGGCGGCCGTCTCCGGGTCCCCCTCGCACGGGATCGGATGGACCTGATGGGCGGGGATGGGGACGTGGCGCAGGAGGGCCTCATGGGCTATCCGGGCGTTGCGGCGCGGATCCTCGAAGGGGACGCATCGTTCGTCGCCCCAGAAGACGTGCACGGCCTCCCAGGGGACCGCATCGCGGCATTCCGGGCAGGCCAGCCGTTCGTAAGTCCGGCGTGGGGTCTGCCCGCCGGAGAGGGCGACGACGAACCGTCCGGTGTTTCGAACAGCCCGTTGCGCGGCGCGGACGAAGAGGGCCGCCGCCGCCTCGCTGAGCGCTTCCGCATCGGCGAAGATGCGGATCATTTCGATGTCGCTCCATCGGCCTCCAGGATGGTGGGGAGATCCCAGGATCGACCGTCGCGGGCGGTGAGGGCCTCCGCGGCCGAGGGGCCCCACGTGCCGGCTGGATAGTTCGGGAAGTCCGCGGGGGGCTGGGCGGACCAGGCCTCCAGGATGGGCTGGATCACCTCCCAGGCCGCCTCCACCCAGGCGGCGTCCAGGGATTGGGTGGTGTCCCCCCGGATGAGATCCAGGAGCAGGGTCTCGTAGGCCTCGGGCGGGCGGCTCCCGAACATCTCCTCGTAGAGAAAGTGCATGTCCACCGGCTGGAGGCGCATCACCGGCCCCGGGATCTTGGCCTGGAAGCGGAAGAGGACGCCCTCCGCCGGTTGCAGGCGCAGGATCAGGCGGTTGGGCTGCCAGGAGCGGACGGCGGACTCCGGGAACGCCCGGTGGGGAACCGGCCGGAAGGTGATGGAGACCTCCGAAGCCCGGACCGGGAGGCGCTTGCCGGTGCGCAGGTAGAAGGGCACTCCCTGCCAGCGCCAGTTGTCGATGAAGAGCTTCAGGGCCGCGTAGGTTTCGGTGTTCGATTGGGGATCCACGCCGGGCTCCTCCCGATAGGCCGGGATCTCCTCCCCGGCCAGACGGCCCCGTCCATACTGGCCGCGCACCGCGTAGAGGTGGACCTGATCCGGAGGGATGGGGCGGATGGCCCGCAGCACCTCGAGCTTCTTGTGATGGATCTCCTCCGGCGTGAGGGAGACGGGGGGCTCCATGGCGATCAGGCAAAGGATCTGCAGCAGGTGGCTCTGGACCATGTCGCGGAGGGCGTCGGTCTGGTCGTAGTAGCCGCCCCGGTGTTCGACCCCCACCGTCTCGGCGACGGTGATCTGCACGTGGTCGATATACTGGCGGTTCCACACCGGCTCGAAGAAGGCGTTGGCGAAGCGCAGGGCCAGGATGTTCTGGACCGTGTCCTTGCCCAGGTAGTGGTCCAGGCGGTAGATCTGATCCTCTTCCAGGAACTGCCGCAGGCGGGTGTTGAGCCGGCGGGCGGAGGGGAGATCACGACCGAAGGGTTTCTCGATCACCACCCGGTGGCGCCGGCGGTCCTGCACCAGGCCGGCCGCGCTGAGGTGGTCCACGATGGTCTCGGTGATGCCGGGGGGCACCGCCAGATAAAAAACGTGCTGGGCCATCTCATCGCCCAGGGCCTCGAGCCGCTGGCACAGCGCTGTGTAGAGGGCGGGGTCCTCGTAATCCCCCTGGAGGTAGAAGAGCCGGTCAGCGAAGCCGCTCCAGAGGGGCTCGTCGGGGCGGTGACGGGCGAAGCGGCGGACGCCGTCCAGGAGGCGGGCGCGGAAGGATCCGTCGTCCAGCGGGCTCCGCCCGACGCCGAGCACCATCCAGCGCTCCGGCAGCCAGCCGTCGCCGTAGAGATCGAAGAGGGCGGGGGCCAGCTTGCGCCAGACCAGGTCGCCGCTGGCGCCGAAGAGAATCAAAGCGATCGGCGGATAGGACATGCGTGGCGTCATACCGGCCCCTAAGATCCGAGCTTTACGGGACATGATAGGGGGAATCCGGCATCTTGCACCCATCCGCCATCGCCGGAGCCCCGCCCATGGCCCTCCCCACCGCTTTACGCGCTTCCCCTATGGCTCACGGCCCAGCAGGGCTTCGAACTCCGCGGCCGCATCCCGCAGGCGTCCTTTGCCCCACCACAGGCTGAAATCGGCCCACTGGGGATCCCAGTCCAGAAACCAGCAGAAGGCCTCCACCTGGGGCTCCCCCGCGACCACGGACCATGCCGTCGTCAACCATCCCCGCGGGTAGTTGTGCGCCGGGGGAACGCCTTCATCCGGTGTGTAGGTGTTGGACGATGTGATGTAAACAGGCCGCCCGCGGGTCGAGGGATATGCGTTGATGATCTCCAGCCAGTCATACAGCGCCTGGAATCCGACCCGCGCCCCCATGGCGTCCCGAAGGTCCAGACGCGGCTCCTCTGCCTCCGGATAGCCCGCGGCGCGGGCCGCCTCCGGCCGTCCCGGCACGTGGAGCGCGAAACCGTCCGGGCCAGGGTTCCACTGCCCCATCGCCGCCCTCGCCCGTGCGGCCTCATCGATGAAGGCCACCAGGGTGTTGAAATAGTTCAGCCAGGGGACGTCCACCCGGCTCCGCCGCTCGCCATCCTGATCCCGGACGAAGGGCCGCACCGGCCCTATGAGCAGGCGCGCCCGGGGATTTGCCGCCCGGAGGACCGCCACCGCGTGATCGATGCGGGTGGGCGATTCGCCGTAGCCGTTGAAGACCCGAGCATACCAGGCCGGGGAGATCGGGCGATCCGGGCTCAGGCGGTTGCTCAGGGCCTCGTTGGGACCGCTCCCCAGAAAATAGGCGTAGACCCCCTGAAGCCGTTCGTCCCGGCCCAGGCGCTCCAGATAGCGCAGATAGCGCGCCAGCCCTTCCAGATCCCCGGGAGGGGGAAGGGTTTGTCCCCGGTCGTAATCCACTCGCACCAGGACCCGCAGGCCGTGTCGCTGATCCCGCGCCACCCGGGCGGCCAGGGCATCAATCCCCCAATCGGGATCTTCCGCCCGCTGCGCATAGGTCAGCTCCACCGCCCACCCGGCGCGCCCTTTCCAGTCCCGCTCGGGATGGGGGAAGACCAGTCCCAGTTTGGTGGGCAGGGGAGGAGATGCCGGGGTGGGCTCCAGATCGCCCAGCGCCAGGCGCCCCCGCAGTCGGCATCCTTCGTGGCAGTCTCGATAAAAGGCGAGCTCCACCGCTTCCGCCGGCATCCGGAACCGCCAGCGCCAGCGCCAGATCCCGGATGCCGGCATCGCTTCGATCTGCTCCAGGGCCGCCGGCTCGCCGTTCACGGTGAGCAGGATGTAACCCCACGGGATGCGATCGATCACCTCCACCCGGACCACATCGTCGGGGCGCGGGGAGGGAGGGTAAACGGAGAAGCGAGGCCAGGGCGCGTCGGAGGCCGGGCCCAGGCGGAGGATCACCTGGCCGGAAGGGGCCACGATCCCCAGGGCCAGCAGCAGGCCGAGCAGGAGCACGGCTCCTCCCAGGCGGCGAAGAGAAGGCGCCCACTTCGTTCTCAGACCGCTTTCGTTGCGGGCAGGACGAAGCGAACGCATGTCCCGGTCTCTCCTTCCGTCCGGCTCTCGATCTCCAGATGGGCCTGGTGATGGCGCAGGATCTCGGCCACGATGGCCAGTCCCAGCCCGGCCCCTGTCGCCTCCGGGGCCTCCCCGCGATAGAACGGCTCGGTGATGTAGGGAAGATGCTCCGGGGGGATCCCGGGACCGGTGTCGATCACCTCGCACTGCACCCCTTCGGGGATGGGTCGGAGGATCACCGCGATGCGATCTCCGGGGCGGCTGTAGCGGATGGCGTTATCCAGCAGATTCAGGAAAACCTGCTTCAAGCGATCCGCATCCCCCCAGACTTCGGGCAACTCTTCTTCAATCTCCAGGCTCAGAGATTGCTGGCGGGCCTGGGCCTCGGGGAGCTTCTCCGCCACGGCCGCTTCGGCCACCGTGGCGATGGAGAGGGGGCGGAGAGCCAGGGGTTCCCCGCTGCTCAGCTGACCCAGGTCCAGGACGGCGTGGACCATCCGGATCATCCGGCAGGTCTCTTCCTCGAGGATGCGAAGGGACTGGGATTGGATTTCTGGAGCGACGGCTGGGAGCTGGAGGACCTGCAGGTGGGTGAGCAGGGTGGCCAGAGGCGTGCGGAGCTCATGGGCCAGCCCGGCCAGGAGCCGCCGCATCGACTGAAATCCGGAATAGGCCCCCCGGTCTTCTATTACAAACAGCCACGCGCCGGACGGTTCCGGCACCATCCACCAGCGCAGGGCGCGCTCCCCGGCCAGGGAGACCAGGCGGGATCGGCCGACTCCCGTGGCCCGCGCGGCTTGAAGGTCCTCCTCCAGCAAAGCGCGCCAGCCGGCTTCGGGGAGCCTCCCCTGGGGGGCGTTCAGCCCCAGGATCTGCCGGGCGGCCGGGTTGGCCTCCGTGTAGCGGAGATCCGGGCTCAATCGGAGGACGCCCAGAGGGGCGGGATCCAGGGGAAAACGAAAGCCGGAGCGGCGGGCGTGCCATCGGCCGAGGAAGAAGACTGCGGCAGTATAGAGGGCCAGGAACACAACCACCCAGCGGAGCTCGACGGCCCACATCGCTCCTCCAGATCCGCTCCGGCTTCTCCTTCAAGGCCATCCCGTCAGGATCGCGGGCAGCGGGTTCATGGCCAGCCGGAGCGGGGCGATGGCGTAGGTCTTAAACAGCGTCGCCAGGATCGGCAGCGTGCTGGAAGCCTCGAAGTCCCCCCGCAGGGCAGCCGCGATCGGGGCCAGCCGCCAGGTCCATGGCACCGTCAGGCTGTAAAAGATCATCGTCAGGACCGCCCCCACGAAGACCAGCCACCAGGTGACCCCCAGCACGCCTCCCAGGATGGGATCCAGAAACCCCAGGAAGAGGATCCGCGTCGCCCGGTAGGAGATGAAGCTTACGATCTCCAGGAGGATGTAGGAGATCAGGAAGAGGACGATGTAAAAGAAGATGGCGGTCTCGACGGTGACCACTCCCACGGCGCGCGCGAAGGCGCCCACCAGCGC
>JAGHYO010000119.1 GCA_017743605.1 Thermoflexus sp.
ACCGACGCTGCTGTCGCCATGGCCACCGGGCAGCTGTGGCTGAAGGTCCCCTCCACCATGAAGCTGTTCTACCAAGGGACCCTACGTCCCTGGGTGACGGCCAAGGACCTCATCCTTCACACCATCGGCCGCATCGGGGTGGACGGGGCGCTTTATATGGCCATGTATTTCACCGGCCCGGTGATTTCGCAGCTCAGCATGGACGCCCGCTTCACCATCACCAATATGGCCATCGAAGCGGGGGCGAAGACCGGGCTGATGGACGTTGACGAGAAGACCCTGGAATTCGTGCGGCCGCGGGCCCGGCGCCCCTTCACGGTCTACCGGGACGACCCGGACGCCCGCTATGAGGTGGAGCTGGATTTTAACGTCAGCGATTGGGAGCCGACGGTGGCTGCGCCCCATCTGCCCTCCAACGTGCAGCCGGTGGCCGAGCTGTCCCACATCCGCATCGATCAGGTGTTCATCGGCTCCTGCACCAACGGCCGCATCGAGGACCTGCGCCTGGCGGCCCGCATCCTCCAGGGCCAGCGGGTGCATCCGGAGGTCCGCTGCATCATCATCCCGGGCAGCGGGGCCGTCTACCGCCAGGCCCTGGCCGAGGGCCTGATCGACATCTTCGTGGAGGCCGGGGCGGTGGTCGGGTTGCCCTCCTGTGGCCCCTGCATGGGAGGCTACTCCGGCGTGCTGGGGCCCGGGGAGCGCTGCGTCTCAACCACCAACCGCAACTTCGTCGGCCGCATGGGGCATCCGACCAGTGAGGTGTATCTGGCCAACCCGGCCGTGGCTGCCGCCAGCGCCATCCTGGGGCGCATCGCCAGCCCCGAGGAGGTGCCTGCGACGGCCGTGGCGGCATAAGTTGGCGCCGAATCCGCTCTGGATGGTCAGAACTGGAGATGCCTCGAGAAGCCCATACGGAAACCGGTTGAGGAGGAGAGACCATGAAGGACCGCCGCTGGGCATGGGAGTGGGAGGACGTCCTGGAGGGGGCCATCGCCTCGTGGGAGGCCACGCACGGGGACGATGGGAAACGCGTCCACGAAGCGGATTGGGTCGTGGACTGCATGATGGGCTGCTACAACTTCACCGAGCCGGCGGAGGGCTGACGATGCGCTTCGAAGGGCGCGCCTGGGTGTTCGGCGACAACATCGACACGGACGTGATCATCCCCGGGCGGTATCTCAACACGACGGACCCGCAGGAGCTGGCTGCCCACTGCATGGAGGGCGTGGACCCGGAGTTCCCCCGCAAGGTGCAGCCTGGCGACGTTGTGGTAGCGGGCCGGAACTTCGGCAGCGGCTCCTCCCGGGAGCATGCGCCCATCAGCCTCAAGGCGGCCGGGATCTCCTGCGTCATCGCCAAATCCTTCGCCCGGATCTTCTTCCGTAACGCCATCAACATCGGCCTGCCGGTGCTGGAGTGCCCGGAGGCCGTGGAAGCCATCCAGCCCGGGGATGCGCTGGAGGTCCGCCTGGACACCGGGGAGGTCCTCCACCGGCGGACGGGTCGAACCTTCCGGGCCAAGCCCTATCCCCCGTTCATGCTGGAGCTGATCCGCGCCGGAGGGTTGATCCCCTACACCAAAGCCCGGCTCCGACGAGGATCCGCCCAAAGCTGAACCCATCCCCAGGAGGGAAAGCGATGGGACGCCGAGAGAGGAGGTGGACCCGGGTTGCCCCAGGCCGGGAGCTCGTTCGACGGGTCCTGGCCGGGGCTGCCCGCGCCATCGCCGCCGCCTTCGGCCGATGGACAACCCCCGCATGGCATCCCATACCGGTCGAGGAGGTGCGCGATGGAACGCGTCTGGCTTTACGACACTACCCTGCGCGACGGCAGCCAGCGAGAAGGGATCTCCTTCACTGTTGAAGACAAGCTCCGCATCACTGAGAAGCTGGATCAACTGGGCGTGCACTACATCGAAGGAGGATGGCCGGGCTCCAACCCCAAGGACGCGGAATACTTCCGCCGGGCGCGGCAGATGAGCCTCCGCCACGCCCGCATCGCCGCCTTCGGCATGACCCGGCGCCCCGGCCGCCGGGCTGAGGACGACGAGAACTTGCGGGCGCTGCTGGAGGCGGAGACGCCGGCTGTCACTGTGGTCGGCAAGTCCTGGGACCTGCATGTCCACCGGGTGCTGGAGACCACGCTGGAGGAGAACCTGGCGATGATCCGGGAGAGCGTGGCTCTCCTCAGGGCCCATGGGCGGGAGGTGATCTACGACGCCGAGCATTTCTTCGACGGCTGGAAGCGCAACCCGGACTATGCCCTGGCCACCCTCCGGGCCGCCCAGGAAGGCGGGGCCGGCTGGATCGTCCTGTGCGATACCAACGGCGGATCGATGCCGTGGGAGATCGAAGAGGGGGTGGAGGCGGCGAAGCGGGCTGTCTCCGTCCCCCTAGGGATCCACACCCACAACGACGGCGAGCTGGCGGTGGCTAACTCCCTGGCCGCCGTCCGCCGGGGCGTCCGGCAAGTGCAAGGGACGATCAACGGCTACGGGGAGCGGGTGGGCAACGCCAACCTGATCTCCGTCATCGCCAACTTGAAGCTCAAGATGGGCATCGATTGCGTGACGGACGAGCAGCTGGCTCGCCTGACGGAAGTCTCCCGCTTCGTGGCCGAGGTGGCCAACCTTCCCCATGATTCCCATCAGCCCTACGTAGGGGCCAGCGCCTTCGCCCATAAGGGCGGCATCCACGTGGCAGCCATCCTGAAGGTCGAGGAGAGCTACCAGCACATCGATCCCGCTTGCGTGGGCAACGTCAAGCGAGTGCTGATCTCAGAGCTCTCGGGGCGCGGGAACATCGTCGCCAAGGCGATGGAGTTCGGACTGCGCCTCGACCCGAGCGACCCCGCGGTGCAGGCAGCGGTGCGCCGGATCAAGGAGCTGGAGAACGAGGGGTTCTATTTCGAGGACGCCGAGGCCTCGGTGATCCTGATGCTCCAGCGCGCCCGGCCGGACTACATCCCGCCTTTCCAGGTCCTGGATTATGTGGTGATGGTGGAGCGGCGGGAGGGCCGCTCGCCGGTGGCCGAGGCCGCCGTCAAAGTCCGGCTGAACGGAGAGATCGTGCACACCGCTGCGGAGGGCAACGGGCCGGTGAACGCCCTGGACGCGGCGCTGCGCAAGGCCCTTCTCCCTTGCTATCCGGCGCTCTCCCGGGTGCATCTGACCAACTACCGGGTGCACATCCTCAACGGCGACGCCGGGACGGCGGCCCGGGTGCGGGTGTGGATCGAGAGCACCGACGGCCAGCGGGTTTGGCGCACTGTCGGGGCCTCCACCAACATCCTGGAGGCCAGCCGCCTGGCCCTGGAGGACAGCCTGGAGTTCGGGATCGATCCCACGGCGGATCATCCCTGAATCCGAAACCCCTTCCCGCGAAGGAAACGATGGGACGCTTCGTGATCGCGGCGCTGCCCGGAGACGGGATCGGGCCAGAGGTGACCGCGGAGGCTGTCCGCGTCCTGGAGGCGGTGGGGCGCCGGTTCTGCCATACCTTCGAGTTCCACGCGTCCCTCATCGGGGGGGCGGCCATTGACGCCACCGGCTCGCCGCTTCCCCCTGAGACCCTGGAGCGGTGCCGCCGCTCGGACGCGATCCTGCTGGGGGCGGTGGGTGGGCCGAAGTGGGACGACCCCGCCGCCCCCGTCCGTCCGGAGCAGGGGTTGCTGGGGCTGCGCAAGGCCTTTGACCTCTTCGCCAACCTACGCCCCGTGCGGGTCTTCCCTGTCCTGGCGGGCGCAACGCCCCTGAAGGAGCGGCTGGTGCAGGGCGTGGATATCATGTTTGTTCGCGAGCTCACCGGCGGCCTCTACTTCGGCCCCCGTCAGGAGGCCGGGCCGGACGGCGAGGAGGCCTATGACACCATGCGTTACACCCGAGGGGAGATCGAGCGGGTGGTGCGGCTGGCCGCCCGGCTAGCCCGGGGCCGCCGGAAGCAGCTCACCTCGGTGGACAAGGCCAACGTGCTGGCGGCCTCCCGCCTCTGGCGCCGGGTGACCGAGGAAGTGATCCGGCGGGAGTTCCCGGAATTGGCGCTGGAGCACCTGTTGGTGGACGCCTTCGCCATGCATCTGATCCGGCGCCCGACGGCCTTTGATGTGGTAGTGACGGAGAACATGTTCGGGGATATCCTCACCGACGAGGCCTCGGTGCTGGCGGGGTCCATGGGGATGCTCCCCTCGGCCTCGCTGGGGGAGAGCCCGCCGGGGCTTTTCGAGCCGGTGCACGGCTCGGCCCCGGACATCGCCGGGCGCAACTTGGCCAACCCCATCGGGGCGATCCTGAGCGCAGCGCTTATGCTGCGCTACGCCTTCGGCCTGGAGGCGGAGGCGCAGGCGGTGGAGCAGGCGGTGAAGGGCGTCCTCGACGCGGGTTACCGCACCCCGGACATCGCCGATGGGGAGACCTGCGTTGTGGGGACCCGAGAGATGGGCGAGGCCATCGCCCAACGCATCCTCGCGTAGGGGCGCAGCGCCGCTATGCCCCCAAGACAGGCGCCCTGGAAGTATCTCAGAATAGAGTTGCGAAGCGTTTGTTTAGGGCCCCAGGGCTTGCGCCGCAAGCTCACCCGGAGATCCCTGGAACACGAACCGAGGAGGCACAGCGATGAGCGTTCCCGCGAACGGGCGGAAGCACCGCAGCGCACGAATGACGGAGGGCGTGGAACGAGCCCCCCACCGGGCGATGTTCCGGGCGGTGGGCTTCCGGGACGAGGATCTCCGCCGGCCCTTCATCGGCGTCGCCAACACCTGGTTCGAGGCCCAGCCCTGCAATCATCATCTCCACCGTCTGGCCGAGCTCGTCAAACAGGGGATCCGCGACGCTGGCGGCACCCCGATCGAGTTCAACGCGGTGCCGGTCAACGACGCCATGGGGATGGGCCACGAGGGGATGCGAGCCTCCCTAGTCAGCCGGGATCTGATCGCCGACTCCATTGAGCTGGCCGCGGTGGCCTATCAGTTCGACGCCCTGGTGGCTATCGGGGGCTGCGACAAGACCCAGCCAGCCTGCGTCATGGCCATGGCCCGCCTGAACCTGCCCTCGATTTACCTTTACGGAGGAAGCGTCCCCCCCGGGAGCTGGCGCGGGCGGGCGGTGACCATCCAGGACGTCTTCGAGGCGGTGGGGGCGGTCTCCCGCGGGCGGATGCGCGTGGAGGAGCTGCGGGAGCTGGAGGAGGTGGCGGTGCCCACCTACGGCGCCTGCGGGGGGATGTTCACCGCCAACACCATGGCCTCCGCCTTCGAGGCCATGGGGCTGACGCTCCCCAACGCCGCTGCCCCGGTGGCCCCCAGCCGGGCCCGGGAGGAGCTGGCCTACGAGACGGGGCAGGCCATCGTCCATATCCTGGAGGCCGGGATCCGGCCCCGGGACGTCATGACCCGGGAGGCCTTCGAGAACGCCATCGCCGTGGCTGCCGCCATGGGCGGCTCCACCAACCTGATCCTTCACCTCCTGGCCATCGCCTACGAGGCCGGCGTCTCCCTCGCGCTGGATGACTTCGAGCGCATTAGCGAGCGGACGCCCCACCTGGCGGACCTGAAGCCGGCGGGCCGGTATGTGATGGCCGATGTAGATCGCATCGGCGGGGTGCCGGTGGTGATGAAGGCCTTGCTAGACGCCGGGCTGCTGCATGGGGACTGCCGCACCGTCACCGGGGAAACCATTGCGGAGCGCCTCCGCGGCGTGACCTTCCCCGAGGATCAGGATGTAGTGCGGCCGGTCCATCGCCCCCTCCATCCCACCGGCGGCTATGTGATCCTGCGGGGGAACCTCGCCCCAGAGGGCGGGGTGTTGAAGATCACGGGGACCACGAAACGTTATCATCAGGGGCCCGCCCGGGTCTTCGACCGGGAAGAGGAGGCCTTTGAGGCGGTCAACCGCGGGCAGATCCGCCCAGGGGATGTGGTGGTGGTGCGCTACGAGGGACCGAAGGGCGGGCCTGGGATGCGGGAGATGCTGGTGGTGACCGCCGCCCTGGTGGGCCAGGGCCTGAAGGATGAGGTGGCCCTGCTTACGGATGGCCGCTTCTCCGGAGCCACCCACGGCCTCATGATCGGCCACATCTCCCCGGAGGCCGCTGTCGGCGGGCCCCTGGCCCTGCTCCAAGATGGGGATCTCATCGTGATCGACGTGGATCGCCGGACCGTGGACGCAGCGCTCTCCGAAGAGGAGCTGGCCCGGCGCCGAGCGGCTTGGACCCCGCCGCCGCCGAAGTATCCCCACGGGCTCTTCGCCAAATACGCCCGGCTGGTCTCCTCGGCTGCCCAGGGCGCAGTGTGCGTCCCATAGTGAAGGTCAGGGCTGAAGCCTATCCTTACCCGCTAGAAGGCGGGCTGACGGGGTGGCCATAGAGGGAAAGGCATCGGCAGCAGGGTTCTGTTATAGCGCACAATCAGGCCGGGCCATAACTCACAACGCATTAAGGGCCTTCCTCCGGCCGCAGACGAAACCGAACAGCCCCTACCGGGAGTAGGTGGAGACGTATTCCGGCGTGGAGCTCGAGGGGCCGGCACACCGCTTGGAGGCGCTGCTGGACTGGCTGCCCGGCGAAGAGAAAGCGCAGCCTGCCCTCTACCGGGCCACGTTGTGCTTCGAGCTAGCCTTCTGCGAAGCCGCTTGGCGAGCGCCCGTCCGCTCGGGGCGAGGCCTGAGGCTACGGATTCAGCAGATACCGCCGCCGGATCCAGGCGCTGAGTCCGTCCATAGCGAGGACCAGGAACAGCACGGTGAGCAACACGGTGGTCAGGCGGGCGTAGGCCATGGTGCTAAGGTAGATCTGCATGTAGAACCCGATCCCCTGTCTCTTATACACATCT
>JAGHYO010000120.1 GCA_017743605.1 Thermoflexus sp.
GGGGAGGGCGAGGCGGAGCGCTGTCGCCTGACGTAGGGTCAGCCAGACCGGGCCGCCGCGCCGAACCGAGATCTCGCGAGGATCGCCATGGAGGGTGAGGTCCTCCCGGGGCGCCCAGCCCCGTTGCCCCTGATCCGGCAGGAGCAGGTCCACCCAGCGGCCGTCCTCCGTCTGCTCGACCGCGAGAGCGGTCTGTCCAGGGGGGAGCGCCCGCCCCAGCGGCTCCCCTTTCGGCCGATCGCGAAGCGGCGTCTCCACTCGGAGGGTGACGCGCGGATATCGCCGGAGCCCCGCATCCCACCGGAGGCGGGCTGTGAGCGCGCGGTCCAGATCGCGTAGCAATCTCTCCTTGCCCGCTACGAACCACGGATCGACGCGCTGCCCGCGGTAGAGGGCCAGGCAGCGGATCGGAGGATGAGCCGGATCTGCATTCCAACGCTGGATCTCCCCGTAGGCTTCGGAGATCCATCCCGCGTCGGCGTCAGGCCAGGGGATGGGCCGGCTGCCCCGATCCCCCATGGAGGCCTCCGTGGCGAAGAGAGGGAGATGGCGCAGGTGAGGCGGGGTCGCCTCGATGAAGTCCCGATAAGCGCGGAAGCCCCATCGCCGGACCTCATAGGGCGGCGGGCAGCGCAGGTCCTCGGTGAGGGCGTGAGGGTCCGCGCTCTGGCTGGCGACGTGGAGCACGATCCCGTCCAGGTCCTCCCCTAGGGCAGTGATCAGGTCATGGAAGTAGACGATCCAGTCCCCGGTGGGGTTGCCAGGGTAGCAGAGGATGGCGGTGAAGGGGGTCACCACGGCCAGGATCACCCAGTCGTCCTCACGCCCAGGCGAGTTGCGGATCTGCTCCTGGCGGAGCCGGAAGCCGCAGGCGTAGCGCTCCGGCGTGATCCACTCCGCGGCCTCACGGACGGCGCGGCGGGGGTCGATGCGGGCACCGGGCTGCTGCGGGGGGCGATTGAGCTCGTTCCCGATGATCCAAATGTGCGTCCCCGGCGAGGCGGCGACGAAGCGGGCGCAGCGCCGGGCAAAGGCCTCGTGGCGTTCGGAGAGAGGGAGGGTGCCGTTCGGATAGCGGCCGTGATGGAGGACCACGATCACCCCAAAGCCGGCGTCCGCCCATTCCCGGTAGATCGATCCGCGGCCGCTAAGATCCTCAGGGTCGGCCTCGACGGTCTCCTCGAAGGCCACCCGGCCGGTCACGCCCGCGGCGCAGAACTGCTCCCGCCACGGGCCTGGGTTGTGGATGCCGTAAAGATAGACCGGCAGGTTCCGCTCTGCCATGGCAGCCTCCCTTCTTCTTCTGGATTTACATCCGCTCGGGCCTTCCGGCAAGGGGGAGGCGGGGAGATTGGGTAAGGCAACTGCAAGCAATTGTCTGATCGCCTTGTGGCTGCAATCGACCATCCTGCCTGGAAAACGGGAAAGCTGTGGGGAGGAAACCGCTCGCCCTATCCGCTGTCCTGGAGTCCCTGCATTCGCGTTAAGCCCTCGCGGGCCTTATCTCTGCACTAGGGGCGCAGCGTCGCTGCGCTCTTGAACCCGGCTTTAGCTCAATGATGAAGGGGCACAATCCCCGATGCCCGACGGATCTAGATCTTCCTGAAGGAAACCGGCCTGCACGCGGAAGCATCGGACCCGCTTCCGGAAATCGGGCGCGAAGAGCATGGGATCGGTGGTGGTGAGGATGGCCTGTTCCACATCCTCCAGGGCCCGGAGCAGATAGCGACGGCGTTCCTCGTCGAGCTCCGCCATCACCTCGTCCAGCAGCAGGAGGGGGCTTTCACGGAACGTGGAGGCCAGCCAGCGGGCCGCGGCGAGCTTGAAGGCAAGGATAGCGGTCCGCTGTTGTCCCCGGGAGCCGTAAAGGCCGACGTTCACCCCATCCACGATGAAGCGCAGATCGTCCCGGTGGGGACCGACCCGGGTGCTCCCCCGCCGAATATCCACGGCGCGTTCCCGGAGCAGTGCCTTTCGGAAGATCTCAGCCAGCTCGGCCTCAGGCAACCCTTGGCCCCACAGGAGAGCGTCCAGGGCCATCTGTCCGTCGACCTGGGTGGGGTCCAGGCCGGGGATGTAACGCATCATCAGGGGCTCCCCGCCGCTGAGGGTCCGATGGATCTCCTCAGCGTGGCCGGCGATGGCGTGCAGGGCGCGCGCCCGGTGGCCGATCAGCGGCGCCCCATGGCGGGCCACTGACTCGTCCCATAGGTCCAGCTGGCCGGGATCCCCGCCTTCCTCCTGAAGGCGGCGGAGCAGGGCGTTGCGCTGGGCGAGGGCCCGCTGGTAAGCGGCCAGGTCCCGGGCGAAGGCCGGGGAAGTCTGGGCGATGAGCAGATCCATCAGCCGCCGCCGTTCGGCAGGGGGTCCGCTCACCACCTCCACGTCCTGAGGGGTGAACACCACCACGGCTGCATGTCCGAAGAGGTCCATAGCCCGATGGGGGACGCCGTTGATCCGCACCTGTTTGCGGAGGGAAGTGGTCTCCGGGGAGGGGGTTCCCCCTTCGGCGACCAGAGCGATCTCCAGGCGCACTGGGCCGTCCCTGCGCACGAACTCGGCGATCACCCGAGCGAAGGGCATGGGATCCCGCCAGGCGGTCCAGTGGATGAGCTCCCGGTCGCTGCCGGTGCGGAAGGAGTGGCCGATGGCGGCGTAGGCGATGGCCTCGAGAAGGTTGGTCTTCCCCTGGGCGTTCCCCCCGTAGACCATGATCACCCCTGGCTCCAGGCGCCACTCGAGCCGCGCGTAGTTTCGGAACTGGGTCAGGCTGAGAGAGCGTAGCCACATCCCTCGGGCTCGTGTTTGGGATCTCCGCAAGGCCCTTTGGTTTTCCGGGCGGGGCGATCGCTTTCGGCTCCCGGACGATGGGACAACCGGGAACAGGTGCCCTACCGCATTCAAGGATATAATCATAGTCGATCCGCGACGGATCCGGTTCCGGGAAAGGGAATCGTCCGGGCTCTCTGAAAGGTCAGGAGGTAAAGGGATGGCGCGTGAGGAAAGGGACCCGGCCCATGGGGCGGAGGTTTCTCGGCCGGCGAAGCGTGCCGCGCCGGTTCCTCGACGGCGGGATCGGGCGCGGGAGCTCCGGCATCGGATCGAGGCTGGGCTGCCGGTCCTGCTGATCACCCCCTCGGTCCTGGCGGTGGGGATCTTCGTTTACGGGTTTATCAGCTGGACGGTCTACGTGTCGATGACCCGCTGGAACGATGTGCTGCCGGATTACACCTTCGTGGGCCTCCGCAATTACGTTGGCCTGTTCCAGATCCCCCGTTTCCAGGCGGACCTCCGCAACACAGTGGTCTTCACAGTCCTTTTCCTGCTGGGGGCGGTCCTGCTGGGCTTCTTCGCGGCGCTCCTTCTGGATCAGCGGGTGAAAGGCGAGGCGTTCTTCCGCAGCGTTTTCCTGTTCCCCATGGCCATCTCCTTCATCGTGACCGGGATCGCCTGGCAGTGGCTGTTCAACCCGCAGACGGGGATCAACCTCCTGCTTCAGCAGGCGGGATACGCTGGGCCGCTCCCTCGCTGGTTCACGGATCCGACGATCATGTTCGGCGTGAAGGTGGGCGCCATCCAGGCAGGGATCCCCGTGGCCCTGATCCCGGTGGTGATCGCGGCCACCTGGCAGCTCTCCGGGTTCACCATGGCGATGTATCTGGCTGGCCTGCGGGGGATCCCGGAGGAGCTGCGGGAGGCGGCCCGGGTGGATGGGGCGAGCGAGTGGCAGGTCTACCGGCATGTGGTGTTGCCGCTGTTGCGGCCGGTGACCCTGGGCGCTCTGATCATGCTGGGGCACGTCTCCCTCAAGATCTTCGATCTCACGGTGGCCATGACCGGCAGCGGCCCGGGCTTCGCCACGGACATGCCTGCGTATTTCATGTTCGAGACCACCTTCCGGGGGAACCAGTTCGCCCGGGGGGCGGCCATCGCCATGCTGATGCTGATCATGGTGGCGGCCCTGATCATCCCGTATCTGCGCTACAGCCTGAGCCGGGAGGCCGAGCCATGAAGGCTGTGCGCGTCCTGATCTACTTGGCCCTGATCGGCCTCACGGTGTTCTACCTGCTGCCGGTCTATGTGCTGTTCCTCACCGGCCTGAAGAGCTTTGCCGAGGCCGACCTTCTCCGGATGTGGAACTGGCCGACGCAGCCCTCCCTGGCGAGCTTTGCCAAGGCCTGGGAGAAGCTCGCGCCCAACTTCATGAACAGCGTCTACCTGGTGATCCCCGCCACGCTGATCTCCTCCCTGATCGGATCCGTCAACGGCTACATCCTCTCCAAATGGCGCTTCCGGGGATCAGAGGTCCTGTTCTCGGCCATCCTCTTCGGGATTTTCATCCCTTATCAGAGCATCCTGATCCCTCTGGTGAATTTCCTGCAATCCGTCGGCCTTTACGGCAGCATCCCGGGCCTCGTCCTGGTCCATGTGGTGTATGGCATCCCTATCACTTCCTTGATCTTCCGCAACTATTACGCTTCGATCCCGGTGGAGCTGGTGGAGGCGGCCAAGATCGACGGAGCCTCTCTGTTCGGGATCTACCGCTGGGTGATACTCCCCCTCTCTCAGCCGGGTTTCGCGGTAGTGGCTATCTGGCAGTTCACGCAGATCTGGAACGACTTCCTGTTCGCGGTGACGGTGACGAACAAGCCGGCCCAGCAGCCCATCACGGTCGCCCTGCAGAACCTGGCGGGCAGCCAGATCATCGAGTGGAACGTCCAGATGGCGGGGGCGTTGCTGGCGGCGCTGCCTACGCTGCTCGTTTACGTTTTCCTGGGCCGCTTCTTCTTGCGGGGTCTGCTGGCCGGGGCGCTGAAGGGATGAACCGGACGGACGCTCTTTACAAAAAACCCCGGCAGGAGGGCCGGGGTTGGGGCAGTGCCCGGGGCGGGATTTGAACCCGCACGGCCATAAGGGCCAGCGCCCCCTCAAGACGCCGCGTCTGCCTGTTCCGCCACCCGGGCAGGACCACAGTAAATTATAATAGGGCGACGGATGATTCGACAAGGCCATGGGATCCCCTATCACCTGGCTTTCCGATGGGATTTACGGGTCATCCCGACGTGAAGCAGCCGCCAGAGCGAATCCCCCCAACCAAACCTTGCGGGCAGCAGGCGTAGGCTGACCCTGCATCCTCGGCGGGCGAGCCCCGAAGAGCAGAAAGCGATCATCTCGCTGGAGGAGACAGGTCACGTCCTGTCTCCCAGGGCCCCCTCCACCTGCACCGCGAAGCCCTCCGGGAGCCCGGATGAGGCTGTCTCCCCCTTCCCCCATTTGCCCCGCAAGACGTAGGCGACTCGCTGCGGCGTATAAACCTCCATTGTCTGCGCCTAGGAGTCTATGATCCGGTGCTCCGGCACTCCGGCCTGTGCCCTGAGGGAGGGAACAGCTCGGCTACGGACGCTTGCCGGCGCCTTTGAAGCCCGCCCGATGCCATCGCCCGGCCTCCCCAACGCGCCCGGCCCGATCCGTCATCGGGAAGAGCCCCGCCGACCGGCCCATCCCGCGTGAAATCCTTTATACTGTGAACGCAGGATCCTCGCTCGCGCAAACGGAGGTAAGCCATGGCGACCCGTCTCCGGATCCGGATCGAAACCCACAGTCCAGAGGATGCGGATATTTTTATGGATGAATTCCGCGAGGAGCTCCGGCATGCAAGGAACTGGCAAGTGACAGACCGGCGTAAAACGAAGAGGCCGCATATTCGCTGTGGGGCCCCTCGCTCGGATGTTCGGCGCGATGTGCGCCGTATATTGGGGGGCAGAGGGAGAACAAATGTCCTGGATTTTGAGTGCAAGGCTCGGAAGTCGGAACATACGGCGATCGTGGCAGGACGGTTCATTAATTTTTTGCTCCGCAAGGTCGGGGAAAGGATCCAGCGCATTGTGATTGAAGTTCCATAAGCGCGTAGAGGTCTCCGATGCGCACCTAAGCCATCCCGCGGGTCCCGGGGCCGACGACGGTCCCGGCGGAGATCCGAGCGGCCTATTAGGAGAATTACAGCTCGGCGGACCTGGAGCCAGAACATTCCGAATGCTGTATGCGGAGACTTGGGAGCCGTTGCAGGCCGTCCTAGGGGCTTGCAACTCGCTGGTGATTATGACTGAGGAGGCCGTGGTGGTCCTCTGGAGCTGCTCAAGAGCACCCTGCGCCCGGGGATCAGGTGGTGGCCGTGGCCAACGGGGTCTTCGGCTACGGCATCGCCGATATGGCCCGCCGACTCGGCGCCGCGTTGGAGGTGGTGGGGCTCGATCACGATGAGGCCGCCGACCCGGCGCGGGTAGAGGAGGCCATCCAGCGGGTCCGCCCGAAGAGGGTCGCCATGGTCCATTGCAAGATCCCCTATGGGATCTTCGACCCGGTGGCAGGGATCGGAGCGCTGGTGGCCCGCTACGAGGCGCCGTTCTTCTACGTCGATGCCGTCTCCAGCGCTGTGGGGGTTCCCCTGCGGGTGGACGAGCGGCATATTCATCTGTGCCTGGTGGGCACGCAGAAGTGCCTCTCAATGCTGCCGGATCTCGGGATCGTGACGGTGAACGAGCAAGCCTGTCGGGCAGTGAGGGAGGTGGAACGCCGGCTACGACGCCCTGGGCATCTTCCGCACTGCGCTGGAGGACCGCCGGTTCCCCTACACGCCGTCCTGGCACGCGCGGGCGGCCCTGAGCGGGGAGGCCTTCGGCTGGCGGTCGGCCTACGCGTCGAATGAACTCGACCTGGGGGGGCCTTCAGCCAACGGTCGGCCCGCGCTGACCAGAAAAGCCTTTGCGTCAGCGGAGGCCGACGCCCGGCGCGCAAGCGCCTGGGAAGGCCGATTTCAATGCTGTAGGAGCAGCTTCAGCCGCGACC
>JAGHYO010000121.1 GCA_017743605.1 Thermoflexus sp.
GTTGGGGGCCGGGGACTCGTGGGCAGTGGGGGCGTTGACTGTCAGTCCCTGGGCCTTGCTGGCTCTCCAGCGGGGGCAGGCGATTCACCGCATCCGAGGGCAAATCGACCCCCCAATTTCCCGGTGATGGATCGCTTTGTGAATGGAGTGGCAACGAGTATCAAAGCGTTGGATCTCAACGCAGCGAAATATCAGAACGTTGCAGCGCCGAGTCGTCAAGTAGAAGGATACATCAACACACCGGCAAACTTCCAAGGGGCTCGGCAGATACAAGCGCATATGATTACCGGGCGTGAGTTGCTCCTGGCTGTCTCAAGCGGTGCAGGCACACCAGCACAGTGGGCTGCTCTGCAGGTATCACAGCAATACGCCGCGAACCTGGGCGTGACGTTAAGGATTGTTCAGATACCGTGAGGCTGTGAGAGGTGAGCAATGATAGAGGTGGCTGAAGTCTTCATCTGGAGCAATAAGGCGTATCTTCCTGTTCTTGGCAAGACAGAAGTTGGCTTCTTTTGGGAAGCTGGACCATTGCTAACTTCTGAGCTGACTGTAGATGCGCTGGCCGCAGCTCTGGAGGAAATTGTCAAAATCGGCAATCCGGCGATGCGGCACCCCACACAGGCCGAGTTCCGCCGACTGACGCCTGTTCAGAAAGCCATTGGTATACGAAGCTGGAAGAAGATGGCGCAGGCCGGTGTCATTCGTTTTGGAATCTGGTGGACAAAGGAGAAAATCCTGGTGGCTTTTTCTCCACGGGGAGCGAAGGACGTCCAGGAGATGGATTTTGCCCACCAGAGGGGATTTCCCCCAGAGACCCCATTGAGGGTGATTGCCGGATCGATTCTGCAAGAAGTCCGTGCGCGGGAGGCTATGGCTGCCGAAGAGGGATAGACCCCTGGCGTTAGCCCCCCAGGCGACTTTGTGGCCACGTGGTGCAAAGAGGAGTTGCTAATTCCACAAATGGTCAGCCTTGCGCTTTGACCTCTTTGTGGAAGGAGCGCCTTACCATGAACTTGATACCGACTCCGCTGATCCGCCATAACGCACGATGCAAGGATTGCGGCTATGGGTTCACTGTCTACGCCTTTTCTGATTTTGAGTACGGACAAAAGTTGGGGAGAACTCCCAATCCTCGTGAGCTTGGATTGCTAGATACCTTCAACTACGTCAACGGGACAGAGCGGGCAGAGGAGCTGGAGCGGATGCTGACTGCTGGGATCCCGAATCTACGACGGCTGAGGCGGGAGACCCTTGAGCGGCTGCGCTGATCGTGGTGGGTGCCAGCGCATTGGAAGCGGATGGGCAGCACCCTTTGCTTCCTGCACAGCGACCATCTGGGGAGCGCGACCGTAGCAACGGATAGCAGTGGCAGCGGGGTGGGGGAGGTCCGCCATCGGGCTCGCGGCGAACTGCGGCCGGGGTATCCGCTGGGGGCGATGGGTGCCGATCGCCTTTACACCGGCCAGCAGCGGTAGGCGTCCCGGGGGCTGTATGACTACCGGGCCTGCTTCTGTGATCCGGCCCTGGGCTGCTTCCTACAGCCGGATTCGCTGGTGTCGGAGCTGCGGAATCTGCGCCGACGTCAGCTGGAGCCTCTACGAGGTCTACCGAGACCCACGGGATGTCTGGAACGGGGCAGCGCTGGCGGCGGACGTGAAGGCGGCCATCCTGCCGGCAGTGGGGGCAGGCGCTGGGCGGATGGTGCAGGGCGGGAAAGCCGCGAAGGCTGCGGTCGAGGGGGCCACCCGCGCCGATGAGTCGGGGAGCGCAGCGCAAGTGGTTCAGAAAGCCGGCCTTCACACCAATCAAGCGGTCGATGAGTTGCCCGCCTTGAAGCAGACCGCAGAAACAGCAGGGCGCAAGCCGCCAGTCGTGATCGGAAAAAACATGGCTTGAGTGACTACATGTGCCAAGCAAATGGGTGCCAAGACGACTGAGGATTGGCTGGCCGGCCATGGACACCGAAGCTCAACCATGAGTTCATCCAGGCGATGATGGCGGAAGGACGAGAAATCATTGACATCGGGCCTGACTTTATGCGTTGATTGACGCATCGCTTGAAGCCATTCGATCCTGAGGGCCGGCCACTCCGTAAAATTTATGGCAGGGAGCGCCAGTTGTTGCAGGATCATCCAAAGCATCACCGAGTGTATCAACGGTTCGGGAAATACTAGGGTAGGGTTGCCCAGGCTGGACAATTGAGCTCAAAAGGAGGTGGTGATGAGTGGGAAACGCAGGGCGGTTCCCGGTATGCCGTTGCTGAGCGACTGCACAGAGTTTGCGCGGATGGTCGAGCGTCATTTTAGTTTTTTGGAAGCATATGGACTTCGGCGCGCTCCAGAATATGACACTTCCTCGCCAGTGCTTTGCCAAGTGGCCTACAGCGCCGAAACTTTTCTGATCATTTTATATCTTGATATTCGCGATAATTATGTAGGTGCAAGCGTGATGACCGAAGACAGGAACTGGATACATCTATCTGATTTCCTTAGAAGCAAGTTTGGCTATATAGAGAAACCATCAATCCGTCAGTTTTCGTCGCCGATTGAAACCTCCATCGCTTACTATAAGGATCTATTGCGCATTTATTCTGATCGCCTGTTCTCGAAATGATTGTTCGGTGATCATCGATGCTCCACAGGAAAGATTCCGATGCTGAGGATCACGATCGGTGTGGTTCTCCTCATGTGGCGCCATACCCGGCCACGACGCCGACGGGAACGTCCTCACCTGCACCGCGGGTGGGTTGGTGTGGCGCTAGGTCTGCGATCCCAAGAACCGCTCGCAGGAGGCATGGGGGGCGCCGAGCGCGCGGCTTCCTCCCGGTGTGACGTGGAGGGGAACCGGGCCGTGCGGGAGGTGGGGGGCCTCTGCACTATGGCGGTGGATGAGGGTCACGAAGTCCGGGGCAAGGGGTGCGGAAGGTTTACCGGCTGGGCGGGGATGCGGTGGCGGTGCGAGAGGGAGGTGCAGTCCGTGCCGTGGTGGGAGACCATCCGGGCAGCGTGACGGTGCCGGCGCCGGGGGGCAGCCCGGCGGGGGGAAGCAGTATCTGCCGTATGGGGCGATTCAGGTAGAAAGCGAGGTCTTCCCCACCGACTGGCGCTTCACCGGGCAGGGGTGGGAGGGGGCGCTGGGCCTATGTGACTACCGGGCCCGGTTCTAAGACCTCGCCGCGGGCCGCTTCTTGCGGCCGGACGCGCTGGCGCCGGAGCTAGGAGATCCCCGGGCGCTGAACCGGTATGCGTATGTTACCAACAACTCCTTGCGCTGCCGGGATCCCAGCGGCCGGTGGGTGGAGACAGTCTGGGACGTGGTGAAGCCCAATGGGTGAACCAAAAGGCATCATTTTCCACGACCTGCACAAGCGCGATGAAATGCAACTTTGGTCCAGAGACTCAGCGCGCGGAAATCACAGGACCCCTGAAACGAAACCGGCTCAGATGAATGGCCGATTGGGGAAGGACCTATTCCAATAGCCCTCATTGGATCAGGCAAGGCGATGCGGGGATCTTCTACATAAGCGGCCATGGGCGATGGACTATCCCGCAACGTATGTGCTGAATCACCTCTTCAGCGGCCGGAAGCATCGCCTCCGTGCCCCTCGTATGCGCTGCTGTCACTTCTGGACGATCTGGGCCGCTGCAGGCTGCTAACTTCTCGTCCCCCAGCGTTTCATTGTTTCCTATACTTGCTGGATCCGGGCACTCTCCTGTTCGGGAGGTTCCCAATGCGTCAATGGCCGAAGACCCGCGCTCGATTTCTCCGGGCGAAGGAGGTGATGCCCTGGGGGGTCACCTCGAACTTCCGCTACTGGGGGGATGATCAGACCATCGTCGTCAGTCGGGGGGAAGGCCCCTACATCTACGATCTGGACGGCAACCGCTACGTGGACTACCGCCTGGGCTACGGGCCGGTGATCCTGGGCCACGGCCACTCCGCGGTAGTGGAGCGAGTGAGCCAGGCCATCCGAGACGGGGTGATCTTCGCCGCCACCACCGAATGGGAGATCCGGGCGGCGGAGCGCATCATCCGCATGACCGGCGTGGACATGGTGCGCTTCTCCAACTCGGGGACGGAGGCGACCATGCACGCCCTGCGGATCGCCCGGGCTTACACCGGCCGGGAGAAGGTGATCAAGTTCGAGGGGCAGTATCATGGTCACCACGATTACCTGTTGTTCTCTACGGCCATGTCCCCGCGCCAACCCCTAGGGAGCCGCCGCCACCCCATCCCCGTCGTCGCCAGCTCCGGCATCCCCCGGGTCATCGCCGACCTCGTCATCACCCTCCCCTTCAACGACTTCGAGGCCGTGGAGCGGACGGTGAAGGCCAAGTGGGGGGACATCGCAGCCATCATCGTGGAGCCCATGCTGGGCAACAGCGCGGCCATTATGCCCCACCCCGAGTTCCTCCCCTTCCTGCGGCGCCTGTGCGATGAATACAGCATCGTGTTGATCTTCGACGAGGTGAAGACCGGCTTCCGCATCGCCCGGGGCGGGGCCCAGGAGTTCTTCGGGGTGCGAGCGGACCTGGTCACCTACGCCAAGGCCATGGGCAATGGGTTCCCCATCTCTGCCATCGGCGGCAAGCGCGAGATCATGATGACCATCGAGCCCGGGGCGGTGGCCCACGCCGGAACCTACAACGGGAGCGCGGTGGGCACCGCCGCCGCCGACGCCACCCTGGAGATCCTGGAGACCACGGACGCCCTGGAGCGGGCGGCCCAGGCCGGCGAGCGGCTGATGAAGGGGATCAGCGAGATCCTGACCGAGGCCGGCATCCCCCACGCCGTCTCCGGCCACCCCAACATGTTCAGCTTCCTCCTGAACTTCGAGGGGACGCCCCGGGATCACCGGGACACCATGTCCAGCGACATCGAGCTCTACGAGGAGATCGGCCTGGCCTGCTACGAGCGCGGGGTGATGTTCGAGGTAGACCCGCGGGAGCCCTGGTTCACATCGGCCGCTCACACGCCGGGGGTGGTGGACGAGACCCTCAACCGCTTCGCTGACGCCGTGCGCGCCGTCCTGCGGAAAGGGAAAGCCATCCGCCCGGTAGAGGTCACCTCGGTCGGGAAGTGAACGCAGCCCAGTCCCTCCCCAGGAAGGGATGCCTGTGCCATAGGGGCAACCCGCCGGTCGCCCCTACAGCGGATGACACAGGATGAACTCGGCGTCCAGCACAACCCTTCATCCCCACGCCAGCGAACCGTGGACACTTGGGGGCAAGGCCATGATGGGCAAGGGGAACCGAACGGTTGCAGAGATCGTCCTGCCCTCGGGGCACCGGGTGGTCCTGGTGCACGGGGATCTAACCGAGCAGGAGGCGGACGCGCTGGTGAACGCCGCCAACTCCTACCTGCAGCACGGCGGCGGCGTCGCCGGGGCACTGGTCCGCAAAGGCGGACCCCAGATCCAGGCGGAGAGCGATGAGTGGGTGCGCCGCCATGGACCGGTCCCCACGGGGGGTGTGGCGGTCACGCGCGCAGGGCGGCTGCAGGCGCGTGCCATCCTGCACACCGTCGGCCCGGTGTGGTCCGGAGGGACCCGCGGGGAGGATCAACAGCTCGCGGAGGCGATCCGCAACACCTTGGAGACGGCTCGGGCCCAGGGTTATGAGCGGATCGCTATGCCGGCCATCAGCACCGGCATCTTCGGGTTCCCAAGGGAGCGAGCGGCCCCCATCTTCTGGGAGGCCATCGCCGCCTTCGCCGCCGCCCACCCCGGCGAGTCCCCCCGGGAGATCCGGGTGGTGATCCTGGACGAGGCCACGTTGCGCCCCTTCGAGGCCGCCTTCCACGCCCGGTTCGGGGGACATGCCGCCGCTTCCCCGGCCTAACCGGCGAGCAGCCGGACCAGCAGGGCTTTCTGAGCGTGGAGGCGGTTCTCCGCCTGATCGAAAATGACCGAGTGCGGGCCATCGGCCACCTCATCGGTGATCTCCTCGCCCCGATGGGCTGGCAAGCAGTGCATCACGAGGACGTCCGGCCGCGCCTTCGCCACCAGGGCGGCGTTGACCTGATAGGGCGGGAACACCCGACGCCGGGCCTCTGCCTCGGCCTCCTGGCCCATGCTGGCCCACACGTCCGTGTAGAGGATGTCCGCGTCCCGCACCGCCTCCGCCGGATCGTGGGTGAAGAGCAGGCGGCTCCCGCTGCGGGCAGCGAAAGCCCTTCCCTGTTCGATGACGGCCTCCTTCAGCATATAGCCCGGGGGCGTGGCGATGGCGAAGTCCATCCCCAGCATCGCGCAGACGTAAAGCAGGGCGGTCGCCACGTTGTTGCCGTCGCCGACGAAAGCCAGTTTCAACCCGCGCAGGCGCCCCTTCTTCTCGTAAACCGTGAGCACGTCCCCCAAGGCCTGACACGGATGCTCGTCGTCGGAGAGGCCGTTGATGACGGGGACCGTGGCGTAGCGGGCCATCTCCTCCAGGACGGAGTGGGCGAAGACCCGCGCCATGATGGCGTCCACGTAGCGGCTGAGCACCCGGGCTACGTCGGCTACGCTCTCCCGCTGACCCAGTCCGACCTCCTGAGGAGAGAGGTAGAGGGCGTCCCCCCCCAGGTGGCGCATGGCCATCTCAAAGGAAACACGAGTGCGCAGGGAGGGCTTCTGGAAGATCATGCCCAGGGTCTTGCCGGCGAGGGGCGTGGGGCGGACCCCTGCTGTCCACTCCGCCTTCATCCGCGCGGCGTCCAGGATAAGCGCCTCGATTTCCTCCGGCGTCCAATCCACCAGCGAGATGAAATGCCGCAGCGAGCCCATCGTTCCCTTCCCTCCGGATTCGATGTG
>JAGHYO010000122.1 GCA_017743605.1 Thermoflexus sp.
GACGGAGACCAGCTGCCCTCGCCAGTCGCGGTCGCCGTCCTCGAAGAAGACCAGCTTGTTGTTGCGGGTCCGCCCGAACCACTTGCCCTTCTCGTTGCGGTCCTCCACCAGGATCTCCACCGTCTGCCCGATGAGGGCCTCGTTCTTGCGGCGGGAGATCCGCTCGTAGAGCTCCTCCAGCACGCGGAAGCGGCGCTCTTTCTCTTCCGGCGGCACATCGTCGGCCAGGGCGCGCCAGGCCACCGTCCCCGGTCGGGGAGAGTATTTGGCGATGTGCACTACGTCGAACGCCAGCTCCTCCACCAGCCGGTAGGTGTCCATGAACTGCTCCTCGGTCTCGCCGCAGAAGCCGACGATGATGTCCGTGGCGATGGAGGCGTTGGGGATGCGGCAACGGATCTTCTCCACCACGCGCCGGTAGTCGGCCACCGTGTAGCCCCGGCGCATGCGGGCCAGCACCTCATCATTGCCCGCCTGGACCGGGATCTCAATGTGCTCGCAGACCTTTGGCAGCTCCGCCACCGCCTCGATGATCCGGTCGGTCATGAAGCCGGGATGGGAGGTGAGGAAGCGGATGCGCTGGATGCCCTCCACTTCGTGGGCCGTCTGGAGCAGGTCCGCCAGGTCTGGGCCGTCGGGGATATCCTTCCCGTAACGGTCGACGATCTGGCCCAGCAGGGTGACTTCGCGGACGCCCTGTTCGGCCAGGGCGCGCACCTCAGCGACCACCTGGCCCACGGGGCGGCTGCGCTCCGGGCCGCGGCGGTAGGGGATGATGCAGAAGGTGCAGCCGAAGGAGCAGCCGTGGACCACCGGCACATAGGCGGTCACCTTGCGGCCCCGCTCCGAGAGGGGCAGCACCAGCTCCTCGTCCTGGAGCGCGTAGCGGACCATGCGCTCCAGGTCCGCCACCGCCCGGCCCTCATCGACCCGCCGGGCCAGGAACTCCACCAGCGGCCGGGGGTCCGCCGGGGGCATGAAGACGTCCACCCAGGGGAAGGCTCGACGCAGCCCCTCGTTGCCCTTCACGCCCACCAAGCAGCCCATGACGGCCACCACGCGGTCCGGCCGCCGTTCCTTGAGGGGCCGGACCATGTGGAGCCATCCGTAGGCCCTCTCCTCGGCCGACTGGCGCACGACGCAGGTGTTGACGACCAGCACCTCGGCTTGCTCCGGCTGCTCGGCCATCTGATAGCCGAGCTTCTCCAGGGCCGAGGCCAGCCGCTCGCTGTCGGCCACGTTCATCTGGCAGCCAAAGGTGTGGATGTAATACCGCATGCCGCTCACTTTCCCGTCCCTCCCGCTGGATTGGGGAGGCCTCACCGTGGAGATTCGCCTAGGCTTTCTCAGATGGGTATCAAAGTGATCGCTTCGCTCATCATTTTAGAGAGATGGGAGATGCGCCGTCAAATCCGCCAGGACCAGGGATGAATGCGACCTCTTCGCCAGGCGGTCTCCTCCGGAGGCTTGAGGCCGTTTGTTGAAAAGCGGGATGGATCGGCAGGCCGGGGGACACCGGAGCGGATCTCTGGATCCTGGGTCGGGCGATCCGGTATAATTCCCGGCGAAGGATTCGCTCCCTGCGGGGGATCCATGGCCAACCGCTGGAAGGACGGGTATGAGCAGGGGAAGCGGGATCGTGAACGGGCGCTCCTGGACATTCAGTATGGATACTACGAATGGGCGTGTTTCACCCTCCAGCAATCCGCAGAGAAGGTCGTCAAAGCGCTGGGGCTTGCGCTGGGCCTGACGCTGTGGGGGCATTCCCTGACCGAGATGCTGAAGTGGATCGGACAGCGGATTGAAGTGCCCCGGAGATCCTGGATCACGCCCGATTGCTGGATTTGTATTACATCCCCCCTCGTTACCCGAACGGATTCCCCTCCGGCAAGCCCGCGGACTACTTCACGGAAGCTCAGGCCCGGGAGGCGCTTCGTGCGGCGGATCGAATCATCTGGTTCTGTGACCGTCATCTCCCTGGATCGGGATGAGCTCCTCCGGCGGTTGCGGAAGGCGGCCGCCGAGGCCCTGGAGGTCTTCCCGGAGCTCCAGGAGGTGCGGCTGATCGGCTCCCTGGCGACCGGGACGGCCACCGGCACCAGCGATGCGGACTTGCTGCTCCGGGTGCGGGAGATCTCTGGAAACCCCCTGGAGGTCATGAAGCCGTATTTTTGCTTCTTCTCCCGCCGCCTGGAGGTGGCCCTAGACCTTTTGTTAGCAGGTCCGGATTTCCCCCCCCGGGCTGGAGGAAGTATTGCGGGGAAGCATCCTGCTGGCCCAGCGCGGCGAATCGGAAGGGACGCTGGGCTGAGGGAGCGAGGATAGGGGTGCTCTCCCCGCAACTTAGGGTTCAATTCCCGCCGGCACCGGAATCCGGCGGCTGCGGGCCGCGCCCCAGGCGCTCCATCAGCACGTCGGCCAGGGTGGGGCGGCCGATCTCCTGGATTTCGTAGCGCACCCGGAGCACGGGATGACGCACCCGCAGGATGCGGGTCAGATCCACCGGCGTGGCGGTTAGCACCAGGTCGCAGGGGGCCCGGTTGATGGTCTCCTCCAGCTCGCGGATCTGCACCGCCCCATACCCCATGGCCGGGAGCACCGGCCCGGTCTGGGGATAGCGCTGGTAGACCTCCCGGATGCTGCCCACTGCGTAAGGCCGAGGGTCCAGGATCTCGGCCGCCCCGAAGCGCCAGGCGGCCACCACCCCTGCCCCATAAGCCATCTCCCCGTGGGTGAGGGTGGGACCGTCTTCCACCACCAAGACCCGCCGGCCGCGGAGGACGTCTGGATCCTCCACGAAGATGGGCATGGCGGCCTCGATGAGGACCGCTCGGGGGTTGACCTGTCGGACGTTCTCCCGGACCTGACGGATGGCCTCCGGGGAGGCGGTGTCGATCTTGTTGATCACCACCACGTCGGCCATGTGCAAGTTGGCCTCGCCAGGATGGTAACGCAGCTCGTGGCCCGGGCGGTGGGGATCCGCCACCACGATGTGGAGCTCGGGGGCGAAGAAGGGGAAGTCGTTGTTCCCTCCGTCCCAGAGGATCAGGTCTCCCTCCTCCTCCGCCGCCCGTAGGATCTGCCTGTAGTCCAGCCCCGCGTAGACGACGAAGCCGTTGGCCAGATGAGGCTCGTATTCCTCCCGTTCCTCGATGGTGCACTCGTAGCGATCCAGGTCCTCGAAGGAGGCGAAGCGCTGCACGACCTGTTTGCGCAGGTCGCCGTAGGGCATCGGGTGGCGCACGATGACCGGACGCCAGCCGAGCTCCCGCAGCAGCCGGGCCACCCGGCGGGTGGTGGGGCTTTTGCCGCTGCCGGTGCGCACCGCGCCGATGGAGACCACGGGTTTGCGGGATTTCAGCTGGGTGGCGCGGGGGCCCATCAGCCAGAAATCCGCCCCGGCCGCGTGGGCGATGCTGGCCCGATGCATCACATACTCGTGGCTGACGTCGCTGTAGGCGAAGACCACGCGATCGACCCGAAAGCGGCGGATGAGCTCCGGGAGCTCCTCCTCGGGGTGGATGGGGATGCCCTCGGGATACAGGGGGCCGGCCAGCTCGGGCGGATACTGGCGCCCTTCGATGTTCGGGATCTGGGCGGCCGTGAAGGCCACCACCTCGTAATCCGGGTTGTCCCGGAAGAAGACGTTGAAATTGTGGAAATCCCTTCCGGCGGCGCCCATGATGATCACGCGGATGCGATCGGCCATGATGCTCCCTCCGAAGCGGGATGAAGCGCATGCGTTATGCCAGGGCAGCCAGCAGCACGCTGAGCAGGTAAAGCCCGAGCAGCGGCAACATCACGATGCTCATGTTGACCGGGTCCACCGTGGGCGTGATGGCGGCGGCGAGGACGGCGATGGCCAGCACGGCGAAACGCCACCCGCGCAGCAGCTGGAGGGCGGTGATGAGGCGGGCCTTGGCCAGGGCGAAAGCCACAAGCGGCATCTCGAAGCTCAAGCCCAGCCAGAACATCAGGGAGACCACAAAGGTGAGATACGTGGAGGGCCGGGGCTGGGTCCGGATGCCGGCGAAGGTGGTGAGGAAAGGGATGGCCACCGGCATCATCACGAAATACGTGAAGGCGGCGCCTCCCACGAAGAGCATGGTGGACAGGGGCACCAGGAGGAGGACGATCCGTCGTTCGTGGGGGAGCAACCCTACGTAGATGAAGGCGAGGATCTGATAGACGATGTAAGGGAAGGACAGGGTGAACCCGGAGAGCAGGGCCACGCGCATATAGGCGGCGATGCTCTCCGTGACGTCCACCGAGACCAGCCCGGCCCGCCCGCCCACCGGCGCCGCCAGGACGTCGATCACCCGGTCCGCGATGAGCAGCCCCACCCCGGTGCCGATCCCCAGGGCGACCAGGCTCCGCAGCAGCCGCTGGCGCAGCTCCTCCAGATGCTCCAGCAGCGGCCGGGGCTGATCCACCTTTCGGGGCTTAACGGCCTTCCCCGGGCTCCGAAGACGAGGGGTCCGCATGGGTGATCCCCGAGGAGGGAGGCAGCTGATAGGTGGCGACGGTTGGCGGGAGGAAGGTCTCGGGGGGCGTTGTGGCGGCCTGCTCTACCTCCCGGGCGACCTCCTGAACCTCGGCCTCCCACTCCCGCCGGAACTCTGCGTAAAGGAGCTGGGCCTGACGGGCCCAGCGCCCCAGCTGATAGGCCAGGCGCGGGAGATCCCGTGGCCCCAGCAGGATGAAGGCCAGCAGGAAGATGAAGGCCAGCTCCATCGGGCCGATGCCGAACAGGCTTTCCATGGCATGTCCTCCTCAGGCCCCGCTCCCATCTCCCCCTTCGATCTCCTCGGCGATGCTGCCCAGCACGCCGTTGACGAAGCGTGGGGTGCTGTCGGAACCGAAGAGCTTCCCCAGCTCCACCGCCTCGTTGATGGCTACCGCCGGGCTTGTGCGCCGGGCGATGGTGAATTCAAAGATGGCCATGCGCAGGATGTTGCGGTCGATGATGGCCATCTGGGCCACCGGCCACGCTGGGGCGTAGCGCTGGATCAGCCGGTCGATCTCCTCACGGTGGGCGAGGACCCCAGTGACGAGCTCCTGGATGAAGGCACGGGCCTCGGCGGGCAAAGGCTCGGCCTGGAAGCGAGCCGAAAGGACCTCGCCAGGCAGGTGGCCGGCAGCGTCGATCTCGTAAAGGGCCTGCAGGGCCACCGCGCGGGCCCGGCGCAGCAGCGGGATCCCCCCGCCCTCCCGGGCGCTTCCCTCAGATTCGTTCCTCCGATCCGGAGGCGGTCGACGGGCCACGGGGTTCCACCTCTACATCCGCGATCAGGATGTTGACCGCCTCGATCTCCAGGCCGGTCAGGTCCCGGAGGGCCCGGGCCACTTCTTCCTGGACCTGTTGGGCGACCTCGCGGAAGCGGGCCTCCGGACGCACCACCAGGGCGACGTCCACCCGCACCCGATCTTCCACGACCGTCAGGCGCACCCCTTCGGCAAGGGGCCAAGGCCCGACGCGCATCGGGGCCAGGCGCGCGACCCCGGGGACCTGTGTGGCGGCCTGCCGGACGATGGTCCGCAGCACTTCGGGGGCAACGATGACGCGGCCGGGGATCGGCGCGCGCTCCTCCATCCCGCCCATTCCCGGTTCTCCCTGTCCGCTCATACGCACGTCATCCCGCCGTCCACGGTGAGGACCTGGCCGGTGATGAAGGCAGCCTCGTCGGAGGCCAGGAAGGCCACCGCGTAGGCCACGTCCTCGGGCGTCCCCAGGCGCCCCAGGGGGGTCATCCGCAGGGCGGCCTCCTTGAACTCCTGGGGCAGGGGCTCCGTCAGATCCGTGGGGATCAGGCCGGGGGCCACCGCGTTGACGGTGATGTTGCGGGAGCCCACCTCTTTGGCCAGGGATTTGGTGAAGCCGATGAGGCCGGCCTTGGCGGCGGCGTAGTTGGTCTGACCGGCGTTGCCCACCAGGCCGGCGATGGAGGTGATGTGGATGATGCGCCCATAGCGTTGCCGCATCATCGGTCGCAGGGCGGCCCGCGTGCAGTTGAAGGCGCTCTTCAGGTTGGTGGCCAGGATGAAATCCCAGTCTTCCTCTTTCATCAGGACCAGCAGGTTGTCCCGCGTGGCCCCCGCGTTGTTGACCAGGATGTCCACGCGGCCGAAGGCTTCCAGGGCGGCGCGGATCAGACGCTCGGCTTCCTCATAGCGGCTGACGTCGGCTTGCACAGCGATGGCTTGCCCGCCGGCAGCCCGGATGGCCTCTGCCACCTCGCCGGCGGCGGCCTCGTTCTGCCGGTAGTTCACCACGACCCGGGCGCCCCGCCGGGCCAGCTCTAAGGCGATGGCCCGCCCCAGCCCCCGCGAGGATCCCGTTACCACCGCCACACGGCCCTCCAGATTCCCCATCGAGGCTCCCTCCGGTGTGGAGATAAGATCTGCGACAGCCGGAGCCCTCTGGCTACTTGTAGGATTTTACCTCAAAGCAGACAATGAGGATGAGGTGGTTGATCCTCTTTACCAGCAGGGGGATCTCGATGATCGCGCTGGCCTGGAGCGGTGGGAAAGACAGCACGATGGCCCTGCATGCCTTGCGGCGGAGGGGCGAGCGCGTGGCCGTGCTGCTGGTCACCCTGAACGAGGCTTTCGATCGCGTCAGCATGCACGGGGTGCGCCGCTCCCTGATCCACGCCCAGGCAGCTGCCCTGGGCCTCCCCCTGTATGAAGTGTGGCTCCCCCATCCATGCCCGGACGAGATCTACGAGCAACGGATGGGCGAGGCGGTCCGCGCGCTCATGGAGCAGGG
>JAGHYO010000123.1 GCA_017743605.1 Thermoflexus sp.
CCCAGGGTCTCGTAGACGTAGCCCAGCGCTCGATGGGCGTCCGGCAGATCAGGGGCCAGGCTCAGGGCTTTCTGGGCAGCGGCCAGAGCGGCCTGCGGGCGATGGGCGTCGGCGTACGCTTCCGCCAGATAAGCGTGGAGAGCGGCCTCGCCGGGAAGGCGGGCGATGGCCTGTTCCCCGGCCTGGACGGCCTCCGGGATCCTCCCTTGCCAGTCCAGGATCAACGCGGCCATCCCCAGAAGGTGCGGATCCTCCGGGTCCAGCCGACGGCCTCGCTCCAGCCAGGCGGCCGCTTCCTCCAGGCGGTTGGTGAAGACCAGCAGACGGATCAGCGAGGGGTAACGCGCCGGGTTCTCCGGCTCTAGGGCCAGGGCGAGGCGGTAGGCTTCCTCGGCGCTCCGGAGTTCTCCCGCCCGATAGGCGGCCTCCGCCTGGCGGGCGTAGTGCGCGGCGGAGAGAGTGGGAGTAGGTGTCATCGCCACGGCGGGCGCGCGCCCCCCAGCCTGCAGCTGCCAGTCCAGCGCGAACAAGGCGGCCAGGGCCAGCAGGTCGAGGAGCAGCCAGAGCAGCCAGCGCCGGCGTCGGGTCATTCTTCCTCCAGGCCGTGCAGCACCATGGAGGCGGTGGCCAGGTTGGTGGCCAGGGGGACGTTGTGGACGTTGCACAGGCGCATCACCGTGCGGATATCCGGCTCGTGGGGGTGAGCGTAGAGGGGGTCGACCAGAAAGATCACCGCGTCGATCCGGCCTTCTACCACCATTGCGGCGATCTGGGCGTCCCCGCCCTGGGGGCCGGAGCGAACGCAGGCCACCTCCAACCCCAAGGCTTCCTGGAGGGTGCGCCCGGTGGTGGCCGTGGCCAGCAATTGATGGCGGGCCAGGCGCTCCTGCTCCCGCTGGGCCCACTCCACCAGCTCCCCTTTCTTGCCGTCGTGGGCGATGATCGCGATCCGCTTGGGCATGCGTGCGATGCCCCCCGGTTCGATCTGAAGCCGTGCAGGAAGGTTCCTCTTAATGTTAACCCAGGTCCTCTGTTCGGCGGGAGATCCACGCATGAGAAGGCACTTCACGAATCCTTCGTGTCGCACCTCGGGGAGGATCGCCTTCCCGCGCCCGCCTGGCGAAAACCCTGGGACGATGCAATACGGAATCCCCCGCGGGCGCATTGGTCTCCTGAACCGGCCAGAAAACTTGGAGGGAAAGATACAGATCGTCTGGATCCGCGCGCAGATCGTCAGCAGCCTCCTTCTCGGGATCGCCCTCGTCGCCCCGCAGCCCACTTCCTCCGCCGGGCCTGCCCTCGCCAGCACTCCCCTTCCTGAATCCGGTGGTCCCTGTGATCACGACCGAGCGCTTCCTGCGCCGGAGGGCGGGGATGTGTCCTGGCGTCCTGGGAGTTCATCCGGTCTCTGGGGAGATGTGGGTCTGCCGCGACGGCGGCTGGATGGCCCTTCGAGGGGAGGAGGTCCGGAGCATCCGGCCCGGCTCCTGCATCGTGGGCTTCCGCGCCCAGACCCCGCGCTGGTTCTGGGCCGAGGGGCGCTCAGTGATGATCAGGGGCGGGACGACGCCGGTGGCGCAGGTGAAGCTCCCCTACACAGTGGCCGGGATCGCCCTCCACGCCCGAACCCAGCCGCTTTACATTGGGATGCAAGGATCCCCTTACCCTCTTGGTCTGGATTGAGGAGCGGGCGTTGACCCGCCGCCTCTGGCTCCCCTTTGTGCTTCGGGAACGGTGAGCCGAACGGCGAGGGCGACCTGCGGATGCACGCAGGATCTCCCGGGCTGCTGCTTGCGGGTGCGTCCCCATTTTATTGGGCCACTTTGTAGGACAGCTGCTCGCGGTTGTCCTACGATTTTGGGACACACGCCTGCTTGCCTGCTTGCGCCCATGTTGTCCCCCTGCCCATATTTTGCTATAATCGAAACTCGCGGACCGGCTGCGGAGCCAGCCGGGACCGCACAGGACAACGCTCCGTCGACGAAGGCGACAACCCAGTAGGCAGCCGTTCCGGCTTTTGGCATGCGTCGGGGCTTCCGATGGTGCCGGGTGCGGAACCCGTGCTGCCTATTTGCTTTGTAAGGGGACGGTGCGTGCGGAGCCGTCCCTTTCCCGGGCGCTGGAAGGCGCCGCCAACATTCCGGGGAAAGGAGGTGAACGATGGCGGGGGAGATCCTGACCCTGGGGCGCTTGGAGCTGGCCCGCCTCCTGCGCGCCATCGTGCGGGAGGGAGATCCCTGGCAGGCCGCCGGCGCGGCTGGGCTCCCCTTTCCACGGGTGGTGGAGGGCGTCCAGCAGCTGCTCCGCCACGGGTTCCTGGCCTTCGATGGACAGCGCCTGCACCTGACGGACCGCGGCCAGGCCCTGGCCCGGGAGCTGGGCGTTCAGGCGGCCCCCGAGATCCGTTGCGCCGCCTGTGGGGGGACCGGGGTGGACCTGGGCTTCTTCGCGGAGGTGACGCGGCGCTACGCGCAACTGGCCCGAGGCCGTCCGGAGCCCCTGGCGGCCTACGACCAGGGCTATCAGACCCTCGACTCGGTGATACGGCGGGTCGCTCTCATGGTTGCCCAGGGGGATGTGGAGGGCAAGGACATCATCGTGCTGGGCGATGACGACCTCGCCAGCCTGGCCCTGGCCCTGACCGGGTTACCCCGCTCGGTCGTGGTGATTGAGATCGACCGCCGCCTTTGCAACTTCATCGAACAGGCCGCTCGCCAGGCCGGCCTGAACATCACCGTCTACTGCCGCAGCCTCACCGAACGCCTCCCCACCGAGCTGCTCGGCCGCTTCGACACTTTCCTCACCGATCCGACCGAGACCGAGCACGGCCTTCTGCTCTTCATAGAGAAAGGGTTCATGTGTCTGCGGAAAGGGGAGGGCTGCGCCGGCTATTTCGGCATCACCCGCATCGAGTCCAACATCGGCAAGTGGCACGTGTGGCAGCGGGAGCTCCTCAGCCGGCACGCCATCGCTTTCACCCACATCCTGCCGGACTTCAGCCTCTACGCCAACTGGGAGGATCCGGAAGAGCAGCCTATCCCGGATCTGCCACCCTTCGCCTGCCCGGCGCGGAGGCCCTGGTATCGCTCGACCTTCTTCCGGGTGGAGACGTTGCCGGAGTTCCAGCCGCCAGAGGACTACGTCATCGAAGGAGGGCAGGAGCTTTATGAGGACGAGGACGCCATCGATCAGGTGTGGCGCAGCCCAGATGTGGATATAGCCATCACTGCCTCGGTGATGACTCGTGCGCCCACACCGTTCCCCACTCAGCTCACCCTGGGCCGGCACATCATCGCCGAGTTCTGGAGGTGCCGGAACCGGGAGCCCCTGCGGGGGCTGAAGCAGGTCCTGGAGCACGCGGTGCGCCGGGCCGGCGCCACCCTGCTCAACATGAAGATTCACCGCTTCGTCCCGGACGGCTTCTCCGCCCTGGTGCTGCTGGCGGAGTCCCATATCTCCCTCCACGCCTGGCCAGAATATGCCTACGTGGCCGTGGACGTGTTCACCTGCGGGGAGGCGGATCCGGAGGTGATCGTCGAAGTGCTCAAGGACTACCTGCAGCCCGAGGAGTCGGCCCAGATCACCCTGGAGCGCGGCCTAGGACCCTTGATGGTCCTCCCCGCCCCGCGCACGGAGACAGAGACGTCCCCGCTCCGCTCCTCCGCCCTCCCGATGGGCGTCTGAAGGCACCGGACATCCCGGTGGGGGGAGGGCTTCCTCCCTCCACCGGCTACGTCGTTGCCCGATTCCCGATGGACCTCGGCGAAGCTTCCGCCCCGGGGCTCGACCTCTGGGATTCGGAAGGGGGGAGGCGTCCCAGGGCCTGGGCTGCCTTCCGGGGGATCGCCGAGCCCGGCACCGCGGGATTCGCCTGAGGACGAGGGGGCTGTGGCGCGGAGAGCCCGGTGGCTCCCTCATTCAGCCAGGCCAGCGTCCCCGCTGGGAAGTGTAGGGTGGGATCAGCCAGCTCCACTAGTAGAACGGATTCCTAGATCCAGGCGCGGATCTCCGGGGGCCTCCCTCCCAACGAGCGACGGAAAGGAAGTCCAGCAAGGCGCGCAGGATGTAAGCCCCATAAGGCCCATCGACGTGGGTGTTCCCCGCTTCCTCGCATAGATCCAGGCGGATCTCCGTCGAGCGCTCAACGAGCGCCGGCTGCTCCGCCCGGGGCCGATCACGGATCGACCGGCCCAGCGGAAGGGGCTCCACCAAAGCCGTCGGCTGGCGGTGCAGCTCCGCCAAGGCTGTGAGAGGAGCAATGTATTCCAGCAGCCGATCAGCTCCTCACAAGGCCCCCTCCAGCGTCGCCGCGATGTCTGACCTCATAGAGGATGGGAACGGGCCGAGGGCCGCTTCCAGGAAGCTGATCACCGGCCTTCGGGGCTGGCGGAGCTCCGCGCTCGCGCAGGCCACCAAGGTCGTCTTCCGCTCGTCCGGATCCTTCAACCGCCGATAAGCCCGCTCTGGCTCTTCCTGCTGGGCCCTCTCCGGCTCATACGGCTCCCAGAGCTCTCAAAAGGCGGTATAGGGACTGCTGCTCCGAGCGGGAGAGCCATTCATCGGGTGTGAGATACAGATGCCCTGTTGCGGCGCTCCTGAAAAACATTTGGAACGCCGGATCGTCGGGGAACCCTAGCTCAGGAAAGGGTGCTTTCGCGCGGCAGGCACTGTGCTTAGCAAATGCCACTTTAACATCTTTTTAGGTGGAAACAACCAAATTGCGGACCAACGCTGCGAACTTTGCCGGGCGGCTCGGGCTGGAGGAGCGCTCTGAAGCACGTTCCGCCCTTAGGCCTGCGCGTAAAATGGGGAAGGTATCCCTGGGGCCTCTGGGTCCTTGTTCCGTCCGGTGCGGAGACTGGCATGAACGGATGGGAACGGTTCTGTGGATGGATCCGACAAATGGCCGGGCGGGAGGCGGAGACAGTCCTTCTGGCTCGGGATGCGCTGATCATCGCCGCGGGCAACGTCGCCAGCCGCCTGATCGGCCTGCTGCGCGAGACGGTCAAGAGCGGGCTGTTTGGATCCAGCGGGCCGCTGAGCGCCTTCGAGGCCGCGGCGGTGGTCCCGGTCCAGCTGTATGACCTCCTGGTCGGGGGCATGGTCAGTTCCGCCCTGATCCCGGTGTTCCGGGAATATGCGGATCAGCCTCGGGAGCTCCGGCGTCTGGCCGGGGCAGTCATGGTCCAGGTCGGGTGGATCATGGGGGCGATAGTGCTTCTGGTGGAGATCGGGGCCCGGCCGGTGGCGTGGCTGTTAGCGGGGGGCCTCGATGCCCACTTGCTGGACCTGACTGCGAGCCTCCTGCGCCTGACGGTTCTGGCGGTGTGGTTCCTCGCCGCCGCCGGGGTCATCGGGGCGCTCCTGCAGGCGTTCCAGCGGTTCACCCTGCCAGCCTTCACAGCGGCCGCCTTCAACGCCGCGATCGTCGCGGCCGCCCTCCTGTTGGGGGAACGCATCGGGGTGTTCGCCATGGCCCTCGGGATGGTCCTGGGCGCCATCGCCCAGGTGCTGTTGCAGCTGCCCGCCCTGCGCGACCTGTGGCCTTGGCCCTCCGTGTATCATCCCGCCTTGCGGCGGATCCTGCGCCTTTACCTTCCCGTCGTGTTCGGGCTGGCGGTCAATCAGGTCGCCATCTTGCTGAGCTACCATCTGGCCTCCCGCACCGGACCCAACAGCATCGCATGGATGCGCTACGCCACCACGTTGATCCAGTTCCCCCTAGGGCTGGTGGTGACTGCCATCTCTGTGGCCATCCTCCCTCGCCTCTCCCGCTTGAGCGTGGAGGCCCGCCAGGGAAGGGAGGATCTGGAGCCGTTCTGGAGCACCCTGGCCGCTGGGTTGCGGATGGTGCTGATCCTGATCATCCCCGCCGCCTTCGGCCTGTATGTGCTGGCCGAGCCCGTGATCGCCCTCCTTTTCGAGCACGGCCGCTTCACCGCCACGGACACGGCGGTGGTAGCCGGGGTGCTGCGAGGCTACCTGCCCGGCCTGATCTTCGCGGCCGTTGATCAGCCGCTGGTGTTTGCCTTTTACGCCCGTCAGGACACCTTCACCCCAGCCCTCGTCGGATTGATCTGCAACGTAGGGGTCTACCTCGCAGCCGCCCTGGCCCCCACGCTGTTCCGACCCCTGCAGGTGACCGACCTGGCGGTGGCCAATTCGGTGCAGTGGGCCGCCCATGCGGCGATCATGGGGGCCCTGCTGCTCCGTCAGGTGGGCTCGATGCGCCCCTACGGCCTGTCCCGGCTCGCCCTCCGCGTCCTCCTCGCCTCCCTGATGATGGCGCTGGGCATCTCCATGGCATGGGCCCGGCTTCCTCTCCCCCATTCCACCACCGGCGAAGCCCTTCACCTCCTCGCCGTCGGAGGCCTTGGGGCGTTGATCTATCTCCTGACCCTTGGGGCGCTGACCCGTCTCGTCGCCCGCCCCTCGGGGTTCGCTCGCTGAGGCTTCTTCCGCTCTCCGGCGTCGTCCGGGGGCCGGGAACCGCGGGGCGATCCGGAACGTCTTTCCTCCGGATGCTGAAGCGAGCTTCGGCTTACATTTCAGGAGCGGGAGGCGGATATGAACCGCTGGCGATGGCTGGGGGTAGTGGGGGGGATCCTGCTGGCCGCGTGCCGGACGAATCCCTCCGCGCCCGGAGCGGGGGTGCCGGTGGGGCCATCGGCCCAGGCCGTGCGTTCTCAGGGAACAGAGGCAAGCCCGCGCACGCTGACGGTGAACGGGGTGGGGACCGTGCGGGCGCGCCCGGATCA
>JAGHYO010000124.1 GCA_017743605.1 Thermoflexus sp.
CCTTCACCGGCGGCTCGAAATCCGCCATGGCGGCCGCATGCCCCCGCCGCCCCGCGGGAGCGATCTCCCCCGAACCGAACAGCACGATCTTCCCCGGCCGCGCGCGGCCTTCCAATCCAGAAGCCGAAGCAGATGGACGCCCGGGCCCCATCCCCCCTCCTGACACAAAATCCAGGGTTTTGAGTTCAACATACCGCATCCGGAGCGATCATGCTACTTTTGTCCGCCTTCGGAGGTCCTTACGCTCGTGTTACAATGAAGGTAGAAAGCCCGGGAGGAACAACCGGCGTGGAGGAGAACCCGATCTGGGAACGCTACCGGGAAAGCTGGCGGGAACGGGAGGCGCGACGGCGGGCCGAGGCCGAGGCGCGCCGGGCCGCCGCCCAGGAGGCCGCCGAGCGGGCCATCCGGGCGGTTGCGCCGCGCTATCCCGGCATCCGGCGGGTTTATCTCTTCGGCTCGGTTCTGCGGCCTGGGGCGTTCCGC
Organism: Thermoflexus sp.; assembly: GCA_017743605.1. Taxonomy (GTDB): domain Bacteria; phylum Chloroflexota; class Anaerolineae; order Thermoflexales; family Thermoflexaceae; genus Thermoflexus. Next base: position 487 of record JAGHYO010000124.1, read on the forward strand.
CCGGATTCGGACATCGATGTGGGCGTGGAGGGGGATGACGGACACGGGCTGTTCGATTTCTGGCGGGAGCTGGAGGCCGCGGCCCCCGGCTGGGCCTTCGATGTGCGCCCGCTGGATCCAGAGGATCCCTTCTCTCAGCGCGTGCAGGAGCGAGGACGACTGATCTATGAGCGAACGCCTTCGGGTGCTTCGATCGGATCTGCAGGCGGAGTGGACCCATATCCGCCGGATTTACAGCGCCCTTCGGGAGACCCCTGACGATCTCCGGGATCCCAAAGAGGCCATCGTGGCCGGCTATTATCTGCACAACCTCTACAACGCATGCGAGAACATCTTCCGCCGGATCGCAGAGGCCTTCGAGAACGAGATCCCCGACCCCACGCGTGGGCATGCCCTGCTGCTGGAGCGGATGGGACGGGAGATCGAGGGAATCCGCCCCCGCGTGCTCCGGTAGGAGACCTTACGCCTCCTGGATGAGCTGCGGCGGTTCCGGCACGTGTTCCGCACCCTCTATCGCTTCGACCTGGATCCAGAGCGCGTGGCCCGGGCGCGGCAGGACGCCTTCCGTCTGGAGCCGCTGCTGGAGGCGGATCTTCAAGGCTTTCTGGAATTCCTGAGCCGAATGGAAGAGGGAACCTCCTGAGCCATCAGCGGAGAGGACCCTCGAAGAACCGGCGATGGCCTCGCTGGCGCGCCCACAGGGCCCAGGCCAGGAAGCCGGCCAGGCTGGCCATCGCCGCCCCCGTGCGCACGATGCCCGTCTGCGGATCGATGGACTCGCATGCCAGGCCCCCGTCCAGGGGCGCGCGCCGCACCACCTCCAGGATCCCCGGATCCGGATCGGTGAGCAGGCGGTTGGCCAGGTCGAAGACCCCCGGGAAGGGGAAATGGGGCGAGCCCGGCCCGCCGAAGGGTCCGGGGAAGAAATAGGGGTTCGCCGGCGAGGCCAACCAGCGCACCGTGTTCCGGTAAATCGGATCCTCCGGATCGCAGAACCCATAATAGGCGAGCAGGCGCAGGCTCCCGGGCGGCTCCTCCCGCAGCTCCCACCGACCCTGGCGATCCCGGGCCCAGGCCCACATCGGCCCTTCCGGACCCTCCACGATCCCATGTCGGCGGATCGCCTCGGCCAGCTGCTCCGCCTCCGCTTCCCAGCGCGCCGCCTCCACTTCGGCGCCCTGGCGCCGGAGAAGATCCGCCGCCGCCCGGAAGGCCGCCCAGACCAGGACGTTGTCGTAGATGACCAGGGGATAGTCCGTGGGGTCGTCCGTCGGGAGCAGGAAGGTCTCATACAGACCGGTCTCCGGATCCCGATGGGCCGTGATCTCCTGCAGGAGGAGAGGGATGGCCTCCGCGATCGCCGGCTCGCGGAGGAGGTTCACATCCCCTGTATCACGGACATATCGCCAGAGGGCCAAGAGGGGCGCGGCGGCCTGATCCAGCTCGAACCCTGGATACAGAGGGACACCGTTCAGATACAGGGCGTGGTCCGCAATATGCGGAAGATAACGGGGGAGACAGCGCCGCAGCAACTGACGCGCCCGCTCCGCGTCCACCAGCACGATCGCAGGGAAAGACCAGAGGAACGCATCGCGGCTCCAGAAGGCCCCGCTCACGTAATACAGGGGGCTCCGCGAGGTCACCATCACCGGAGCCCCTGTGTCCATACAGTCGCCCTGGCTGAAAAAGTAAGCGAAGAAGAGGTTTTCGTTGAGGCGGGCGGCCAGCTCCGGGTCCTCCAGGGGAAGGGCCCGGCTTTCCAGCCAGCGCCGCGTCTCGCGCAGGAGCGCCGTCGCGCCGCGACGCCGCAGATGCAGCCCACCCGTCCGGGCGCCGTCCCCATCCGGCGCCACCGCCACATAAAGGACGGCTTCCAGGTTTTCCCCGGGATGGAGATCCCGCGTCTGAAAGCATCGATAGGCAAAGGGCTGTTCCGAGGTGATCTCCAGGGAAAGGGGGGCTTCCACCTGCCAGCCCAGGGCCAGAAGCGGAAGGCCGGCCTGGAACTCGGCCACCCCGCTTCCGGTCCACGGATCCCGCCCGCCGCTCCACGTCCCGGGGAGGGGCCGGGAGGCGAAGCGGGAGAGGAGCGCCTTCATCCATCGCCCCTCGAAGCCAAGGATGACCTGCCGGGGGGAGCCGCTGCGGAGGGTCACGCGGACCTGATACACCAGCCCCCGCTCGGCGATAGGGGCCCACAGGCGACCCTCGACCTCCACGTCCTCGGCCCGGAAACGCCAGGTGGGGATCCAGAAGCCCTCGCGGGACCACTCCAGACGCCCCCCCCAGTCCACCGCCTGGCCGTCCACCGTCAGGAAGGGACGGATCAGCGGATCCCCCTCGGCCTCCAGCAGACCGTTGAGATGCTCGTGGAGCACGCCCAGGCGCCACAGGCTCCCATCCCGCCGATCGATCAGCGGGAGGGAGATCCAGAGGTTCCCGGTGGGCAGGAATGGCGGAGGCTCCTCCAGGACGGGAGGGCGAGTGATCAGCGGATGCGCGCTCATCCCTTCATCCCCGTCAGGGCGATGCCCTCGATGATCTGACGCTGCAACAGGAAGAACACCACCAGCATCGGGAGGGCGGCGATCAACGCCCCCGCCATCTGCCAGTGAATGTTCGTCCCGTATTGCTCCGAGAAGAACTGCAAGCCAACCGGGATCGTGCGGCTGGCATCCGAGCTGGTGATGATCAGTGGCCAGAGGAACTCTTCCCATGCGCCCAGAAAGGTGAAGATAGCCAGGGCGGCCAGGGCCGGCCGCACCAGCGGCAACATGATGGTCCAGAAGATGCGCCATTCCGAGGCCCCATCGATGCGCGCCGCATCGATCAGATCGCTGGGGATAGTGAGCATGAACTGGCGCATCAGGAAAATCCCGAAGGCATCCACCAGCCAGGGGAACATCACTCCAAGCAAGGTGTCCTGTAAATGCAAGGCGATGGCCAGCTGATAGATCGGGATCATACGGGTCTGGAAGGGGATCATCAGGCTGGCCAGGATCATCACGAACAGCACATCCCGCCCCGGGAACTGGAAGCGCGCCAAGGCATAGCCGGCCATCGCGCTGGTGATCAGGACGCTGAGAGTAACGAGGGAGGAGGTGATCAGGCTGTTCAGGAAATATCGGCCGAAGGGGAATTGGGCAAAGACCGCCCGGAAGTTCTCCAGGGTGGGCTCCTCCGGGATCCAGGTGGGCGGGATGCGCATGACCTCATGCAGCGGCTTGAAAGCGGACGAGGTCATCCAGGCCAGCGGCAGTAGCATCACAACGGATCCGGCCAGAAGCGCCAGAACCACAAGGGAGCGGCTGATCCACCGCCCGGCCAGGTACATTCATCACCTCCCCAACTCAGTACTCGAAAGGACGCTGCAGGATGCGAAGCTGGATCAGGGTGACCGTCATGATCATCAACAAAAGCACGATGGCGTTGGCCGCTCCATATCCGAAATCAAACTGTTTCCAGGCCAGATCATAGATGTGCAACACGAAGACCCGCGTGCTGTTCAGGGGCCCGCCTGGGGTGAGATACGTGAAGCCCCCCGAGGTCATCACATAAGGGATGCTGAACACCCGGAAGGCGTTGATGACCAGGATGACCGCCACAAAGACGACGGTAGGGTTCAGCAACGGAAGGGTGACGTGCCGGAAGACCTGCCAGGGGTTCGCGCCGTCGATCTCCGCGGCCTCCCGGAGCTCCCGGGGGATGGTCTGGAGCCCGGCCAGGAACAGCACCATGGCGTAACCGACCTGTTTCCACACCCCGGCCGTCATCAGAGCCGGCAACGCCCAGGTGGTGCTGGCCAGCCAGCCGGGCGGATCGGCGATCCCAATCTGGCGCAAAATCCAGTTCACGACCCCGAAGGTGGGCTCGAACAGCCAGCGCCAGACGAAGGCGGAGGCCACCACCGAGGTCATCACCGGGACGAAATAGATGGTGCGGAAGATCCCCCGACCGGGCAGCCAGGGCTGGTTCAGGGCAAGGGCCGTTGCCAGGCCGAGCACCATCACCCAGGGGACCACGCCGAGGGTCCAGATGAAGGTGACCTTAAGGGATTGCCAGAAAAGCGGATCCCGCACCATGCGCTGATAGTTGGCGAGGCCGATGAATTCTTTCTCCCCAAACAGGCTCCAGCGATACAGGCTGAGGCGGAAGGCCTCTATAGAAGGATAGAGCACGATGAGAGCGAAAAGGATCAGGCTGGGAGCCAGAAACCCATATGCCCAAAGCCACATGCGGACCTTCCGCCGGATCCGGAAGGCCCGGCTTCGCTCCAGCGCCCCGGCAAGGGATCGGCTGGCCATCGCTTCCCTCCCCTCAGGGTCGAAAAGGGGGCGGCCGGAGCTCCCGCTCCGGCCGCCTTCCCCTAAAGTTCATAGACCCTTTCACGGGCACTTCAGGATCTTGCGGACCACCTGCTCCTCCTTGGCCGCTGCCTCCTTCACCGCCGCCTCCACATCCGCGCCCTGGATGACGATCTTCTCCCACAGCTCCGATTGGATGTTGTCGACCTCCGTCTGGCCGACCTGCTCCACCGGCCTGGAGTAGGTCATGGACTCCAGGGCGATCCGGAACTTCTCATCAGTGGCCAGGGACGGATCGGAGACCAGGGCTTTCAGGGAGGGCAGGTCGCCGGCCTTCTGGAACCACTTGATCTGGGCATCCTTGCTGGTGAGAAACTGCACCCAGCGCCAGGCCCACTCGGCGTTCTCGGTGTCCTTGTTCACCACATACGCCCACACGTGCAGTGGGGTGACCGGCTTCTTGCCCGCAGGGACCGGAGGCGGGGCGACGATCCAGTTGATCCCCTTCGCCTCCCGCTCCAGCCGGCCCCGCGTCACCGGGTGGTTGATGTAGAAGACGGCCTTGCCCTGCTCGAACTTCCGCTGCCCGGTGAGGAACTTCGGCGAATCCACCGCCTCCGGGCCGGTCATCAGCTCGGCGACCAGCTTCCAGGCCGCGATCCCTTGAGGGCCGGCGTAATTCACCTTGCAGGAAGAGGCGTCCACCACCGGGCCGTCGATGAAGCTATACATGGCCTGGGTGAAGACCGCCCAGCGGTAGCGGGTGTCCAGGCCGGCCTGGATGATGTTCCCCTGGGCATCCCGCTTGGTGCATCGACGGGCCTGCTCCTTCAGCTCCTCCCAGGTAGCGGGAGGTCGGGCCGGATCCCCGCCGCACTCCTTCAGGAGATCCACGTTGATAAAGAGGATCAACGTCTGGACGTCCGTCGGCAGCCCGTAATACTTCCCACCGGACTTGAAGCGCTGGATGGCAGCCGGGATGAACGCTTCCTCGATCTGCTGGGTGGTCATCACGCTGTCCGGCACCGGAGCCAGCGCCCCGGCCTGGATGAGCTGCTCCGCCATCCTCATCGGGATCTGGAAGACATCCGGACCGGTCTTGCTGGCCAGGGCCGTCAACAGCTTGTCGAAATACTGCTCATAGGGAATGCTCTCGAACTTGATGGTGACGTTGGGGTATTTGGCCTGGAACTCCTGGATCAGCTCGTCCACCACCGGCTTCCGGGCCTCGTGATGATGCTGCCAGTGGACGATGGTGATCTGAGGCGGAGGGGTGGGGGAAGCCGGGGCCGCCGGCGCGCATTGCGCCAGGATCAACGCCGCCAGCAAGAAAAGCGGAGCCCATATCCGTCGCCACATCGCTCACCTCCTGGAGTCGAGGGATTAGGAGTCACTCCAACCGCAGCAATCGAGCGGCGTTCCCAGCGAAGATGTTCTGAATGTCCTCCTCCCGAAGACCGATCTCATAACAGATCCGCAGCTGGTCCTCCAGATAGCGGACCGCAAAGCCCCGCGGAAACCATTCCGAGTCGCTTCCGAAAATGATTCGCTCAGGCCCAATCGTCTCGACGAACCTCCGAAAGAGATCCTTCAACGTCAGCTCATACGGCATCCAGCGGACCCACTCGTTGTTCCCCGAGGTGTCCACGTAAACGTTCCGGCATGCCCAGCACAGGTGCAAGAGCTCCCGAGGATACCCGCATCCGAAATGCGGGACCACGAAGGGCACTTCGGGGAAGCCCTTGGCCACATCGTGCAGCCTCAGCGGGTTGATGTTCTCATGCCAGGCGATGCCGCCCCCACCCCCGAGGATCCCGAAGTGGATGAGGACGGGGATGCCCAGGGCTTCGCAGGTCCGCCAGACCGGATCCAAAGCCTCATCGTCGATAGGGCCCCGCAGGGCAGGGGCCAGGATCTTGTAGCCCCGAAGCCCCAGCTCCTCCAC